>JAJRDJ010000166.1 GCA_028678445.1 Methylococcaceae bacterium | reverse complement strand
TGCATCGGACAGACTCAGCTGTTGCGCCAGCAGTCCGGCGATGACGCCCGTCAGTACATCGCCCATCCCTCCGCTAGCCATGCAGGGGTTGCCTTCCGCGCAGATCACGGGCAGGTTTTCGCTATCCTGAATCAGTGTGCCAGAGCCTTTCAGGACCGTCACGCCGCCATAATGGGATTGCAGGGCGCTGACGGCGGCAAAGCGATCGCGCTGGATTTCCGCGTTGGCAACGCCGAGCAGCCGAGCGGCCTCGCCGGGGTGCGGTGTCAGAACCCAGGTGTTGCATTGCCGGGGCGCTTCGGACAGCAGATTGAGCGCATCCGCATCGACGACCAGCGGCAGGCCGCTGCCCATTGCTTCCTGCCACATTGCCCGCCCCCAGTCGCCGCGCCCGAGCCCCGGGCCGATGGCGATGACGGTGGCGCGGGCTAGCAGCGGGCTGAGTTCGGCACCACTTTCCACACCATGACACATCAGTTCCGGGCGGGCAAGGTTCAGGAGGGCGGCATGTTTGGCCCGGGTCGCCACGCTGACCAGCCCCGCGCCGACCCGCGCCGCCGCTTCCGCCGCCAGCCGCGCCGCGCCGCTGTAGCCTGCCTCGCCGCCAATCACCAGCACATGTCCGTAGAGGCCCTTGTGTCCGGAACGGGTGCGTTGGGGGAGCGCAGGCTGGTTATCGGCACGTCGCAGGTAGGCTGAAGGTTTCACGCTCTGCCGGGCGGCGGGGTCTATCCCGAGATCATCGAAGACGATCTCCCCCGACTGCTCGAGTCCCTCGCCGGTAAACAGCCCGCGCTTGAGGCCGACGAAGCTGACAGTCAGGTCGGCCTTGACGCTTGGCCCCATCCGGGCCCCGGTATCGGCGTTCAGGCCGGAGGGAATGTCCAGCGCTACCACAGCCCGCTGGTTGCCCGCTTGGGTCAGGCCACGCGCATGATAGCGGTTGACGGCTTCGATGATGGCGGCGTAATGGCCGGTGACTTCGCGGTCGAGGCCGGTGCCTAGGAGGGCATCGACCAGGATCTCGGTGGCCTCGAAATCTTCGGGGATGAAGTCCAGCGTGGCACCTCCAGCTTGAGTAAAGCGTTCATAGGCCAGCCGGGCATCGCCCTTGAGCTGAGCGGGCGAAGCCACCGGATAGACCCGGACATCCCAGCCGAGCTGGTGGGCCAGCCGGGCGACGATGTAGCCATCTCCGCCGTTGTTGCCGCTACCGCAGATGGCGGAGAGGGTACGGGCGGCGGGCCAGTGCTCGCGGATGGCGGCGAGGGCGCCGGCTCCGGCACGTTCCATCAGTCCGATCCCCGGCATCCCGAGCCGGTTAATGGCGAAATGATCGATGGCGCGCACTTCGGCGGCGCGGTAGAGGTTGGGGGGTAAGGAGCGGTTGCGCATGAGCGGGTGGCGGTAGGAATGGGCGTGGCGGCACTGCCGGAGGAGTGTGCTTTGGCTTAAGATGTCAGGCCATTTTCCCGGAAACCCCTGTTGATCGCCAGTTTCATGAGTCCGTTGCCGATCGATCCTGCCGTATTGAAGCAGTCCATACGCGATTGGGGTCAGACTTTGGGTTTTCAGCAGATCGGCGTCTGTGACATCGATCTGGCCGCGGCCGAGCAGCACCTGCACGAGTGGCTAAATGCGGGCTTTCATGGCGAAATGACCTATATGGCCCGGCATGGCGTTCGCCGGAGCCGGCCAGCCGAGCTTTTGCCCGGCACCGTTAGGGTCATCAGCGCCCGCATGGATTATCTGCCGGAGGGCAGGGCGGAGATCCTCGCGCGGCTGGATGAGCCGGGTAAGGCGTTCATCTCCCGGTATGCCTTGGGCCGCGATTATCACAAGCTGTTGCGGAATCGCCTGCAGGCCCTGGCAAAGCGCATCGAGGCGGCGATCGGTCCTTTCGGTTATCGCGTATTCACCGACAGCGCGCCGGTCATGGAAAAGCCCCTGGCCGAAAAATCCGGCCTCGGCTGGATCGGCAAGCATACCAACCTCATCAACCGGTACGCGGGATCGTTTTTCTTTTTGGGCGAGATTTATACCGACTTGCCTTTGCCGGTCGACGTGCCGCTGCAAAATCATTGCGGAAGCTGCACGGCGTGTCTGTCCATCTGTCCAACACAAGCCATTGTCGGGCCGTACCGGCTGGATGCCAGGCGCTGTATTGCCTACCTGACCATCGAATTACACGGACCCATCCCGGAAGAATTTCGGGCGGCGATGGGGAACCGCATTTATGGCTGCGATGATTGCCAGTTGGTCTGCCCCTGGAACCGCTATGCCCAGCTAACCCGGGAAGCCGATTTCCTGCCCCGTCACAGCCTGGATGCGGCGGGGCTGATCGAGCTGTTTCTGTGGGACGAGGCCACCTTTCTGGCCAGCACCGAGGGCTCGGCGATCCGGCGGATAGGGCACGAGTCATGGCTACGCAATATTGCCGTGGCGCTGGGCAATCAAGCGCCGGACCCGGGCGTGGTCGATGCGCTAAGGGTTCGAGCCGCGCACCCCTCAGAGTGCGTGCGGGAGCATGTGATCTGGGCGCTGAACCGTCAAGCCGGGATGCGACCGTGACCTCGGAAAGGGTTTCCGCGTGACGCTGAGCGGCGGTGCATGAAATAGAAGCCAACGCTTATATTTGGGTCTATAGTTATGCTGTTATAAGAAAAGAGCGCTGTCCCGGAACAGGGGGGGTTCGCGAAACGGTACAGGCCGTACGAGCCCCGGCAAGATTGCCCGGTCAAGGCGCGATATTAAAAACTACAACACGTCATGGAGGTTTTATGAGCACATCTTTCCAGCACTCCCGCCGTCGCTTCATGCACCTGAGCGGGCTAGGGCTGCTTGCAGCAGCCTCAGCTCCGGCATGGGTGCGTGCCATGGAAATGTCCCCGGGGAGCAATCGGGCCGACCCAAACTTCAAGGCAACGGTCGAGATCGATTTCTTCGCCCAACTGGATACTGTCAAAATTTTACCGGGTCAACCAACACGGGTCTTCCGCTACACCGGCAAGCTGGTCAGCGGACCAAAGGAGACGCTGACTGAAATCCCCGACAGTTATCTCGGTCCGATCATTCGCTTGCAGAACGGCCAGAAAGTCCGTATCAATTTTCATAACAAGCTGCCCGAACCCAGTATTATTCACTGGCATGGTTTGCATGTGCCCGCGGAAATGGATGGGCACCCGATGCATGCCATTATGAATGGGCAAACCCGCGTGTATGAGTTCAAGGTGCTGAACCGGGCCGGACTGTACTTTTATCACCCGCATACCCATGAGGCCACGGCAACCCAAGTCTATCAGGGTCTGGGCGGGGGTATCATCGTGAACGATGAGGAAGAGTCTAAACTAGGCCTGCCCAGCGGTGAATACGAGATTCCCATTGTCATTCAGGACCGGCAGCTGGACGGGGCCAATCAGTGGGTCTACGGCGGGACGATGCATGACAGTATGGTCGGGTTCTATGGGGACAGGATTCTGGTCAATGGGCGGCCCAATTTAGAGCTGGAAGTCGCGAGCCGCGCCTACCGGTTACGGTTCCTCAATGCTTCCAACGCGAGAATCTATAAGCTGGGCTGGAGCGACGGTACTCCGATCACTGTCATTGGTGTCGATGGCGGCCTGTTGGAAGTACCGCATACCATGCCGTACGTCATGCTGGCGCCGGGTGAGCGCCTGGATGTCTGGGCGGATTTCACGGGGCGCTCGAAGGGTGCGGAATTCACTATGCGTAGCCTGCCGTTCCGGGGCGTCCTGCCGAAGATGGCCGAGCAGATGATGCAGGGTGGCAAAGGGGCTGGTATGGGCGGAATGGGCGGGGGTGGCATGGGCCATGGGATGATGGGTGGTGGAATGATGGGTGGCGGCATGGGGCACGGTATGAAATTGCCGGTCGGCAGTGATTTCCCTATCTTCAAGGTGCGGGTGACTCGTGAGATGAACGATAGCCCCAATCTCCCGACGCACTTGTCGACCATTAGGCATTATCGGATTGAGGATGTCGTTAATGCCACCAAACCCATCCCGATTGGCATTTCCGAGGGACCGATGTCCATGCTACTCAACGGTCGGCCTTATGCCCATAACGACTTTCTGCCGTTCGAGCGGGTACCTGTCAATACCGTTCAACTGATGGAAATCTTCCATGCGCACGGCGGTGGCGGCGGGCACGGTGGGGTTGACAAAGCAGTCGATACCGGGGCAGACGGACATGGCGCGGAAGCATCGCCCAAGCCGTCAGCGAGTAGCGGTGAGGAAGCCGGCATGGCCGGTCATGCTATGGAGGGTGGAGACATGAAGGGAGGTGGCATGGGAGGTATGGGCCCTGGAATGATGGGCGGCATGGGCCGCGGCATGATGGGTGGCGGTGTGGGGGGAATGGGACACGGCATGATGGCCGGCATGCAGCACGATGGCCAGGATGGCGGCGGGCAGGGCATGGGGGGCGGCATGGGCATGATGGGGGGTATGGGTGGCATGGGGATGATGTTCTCCATGGCGCATCCCATCCATCTGCATGGGGAGCAATTCCAGGTACTCAGCCGCACCATCGGCGCTGAAGAAGCCGAGGACTATGCCACCGTCAAGGATGGCCTGGTGAGCGCCGGCTGGAAGGATACTGTTTTGGTCATGCCGGGCGAGAGGGTGCGGGTCATCAAGCCCTTCCATGACTTCAAGGGCGTGTTCATGTACCACTGCCACAACCTGGAGCATGAGGACATGGGCATGATGCGGGAATTCCTTATCGAGTGACGGACTCGCTGCTGTCATGAAAAAAGGCGCGGGTTTATGCCGCGCCTTTTTTCGATTTTGATCCTGACAGCTTACTGGGCTGGAGCCGGGGGCGGGCTTGCCGCCCCTTCCGGTGGCGCCGTGCCATCCTTCTGGTCCACATAAATCAG
>JAJRDJ010000165.1 GCA_028678445.1 Methylococcaceae bacterium | reverse complement strand
GCGGCGCGGCTGGATCGCCTGCTATCCGCGCATAGGGCAAGGGCCGAGCAGCGCTGGCGCCACGCGGTCAACGGCTTTGCCGCCCGCATGACGGCGGTCGAGGCGCAGGCGCTGGCCCAGGACCCCGAAGTGGCCCTGGTGGAAGAGGACAGCGTCGTCACGGCCTACGACACTGAAACCGAGGCACCCTGGGGGCTGGATCGTATCGATCAGCGGGACCTGCCGCTGGATGCAAGCTACCGCTACGCCAATGCTGGCGAGGGCGTCACCGTCTATGTTGTCGACACCGGCATCCGCTCAACCCATCGGGATTTCGGCGTTCGCGTCACGGCGGGGCACACCACGGTCAGTGACGGGAACGGGACTGAAGATTGCAGCGGCCATGGCACGCATGTGGCGGGCATTATCGGTGGAAGCTATTTTGGGGTAGCGAAAAGCGTGCTTTTGACCCCCGTCCGGGTGCTGGATTGCAATGGCAAGGGTTCCACCGCTGATTTCATCAATGGCGTGAACTGGTTGACCGGGCAAGTCAGGCAAGCGGGCAAACCCGCCGTGGCCAATATGAGCCTGGGCCTGGATGGAACCTCCGAGGCGCTGGACACCGCGATACGGAATGCCATCAGCAAGGGCGTGGTGGTGGTGGTGGCCGCGGGCAATAGAAACGGAGATGAAAATCCCGATGCCTGTAAATATTCCCCCGCCCGTGTCAGTGCCGCGATTACTGTGGGGGCCACAGCTGGCGGTGATACCAGACCCGGCTACTCCTACTTCGGGGGATGTCTAGACCTGTTCGCGCCCGGCAGCGACATCACCTCGGCGTGGTCTACCAGCGATACCAGCGCGAACGTCCTGAATGGCACCTCCATGGCCGCGCCGCATGTCTCCGGTGCGGCGGCGCTCCTTATGGCGGCGAATCACGCGGCCAGCCCGGCTGATGTGGCCAATGCGCTGCTGGCAGGTGCCACGCCTAACAAGATCATCGATCCGGGTGCCGGTTCTCCCAACCGTTTGCTGTATACCGGATTCATCCCGGCGATACCGGCGGATACCACCTCGCCAAACGTTACGCTGACCTCGCCCGCGTCGGGTTCCCGCCTGACCGGCGGCGTCACGCTGTCGGCCGAGGCGGCGGATGACACCGGTGGTTCGGGTGTCGCCACAGTCGAATTCTTTGTCGATGACCAGAGCATAGGCGTTGACACCGAAGCGCCCTTTGCCGTGACCTGGGATTCGGCGTCTGTCAGCGATGACGCCCATCCATTCCAGGCCCGGGCGACGGATCGGGCGGGCAATGCCGCGCAGTCAGCCACCGTGAATGCCTTGACGCTCAATCACTCGCTTCCGCCGCCTTGCTCCGCCTCGACTCAGCTCCTGGGTAACGCGGGCTTCGAGAGCGGCCCGGGAGTGAACTGGAAAGGCACGGCCGGCATCATAGATAACCGGACTCCTGAACTGGCCCATGGCGGCAGTTGGCTGGCAACGCTGAACGGCAAGGGCCGCGTCAACAGTAATAAACTTTACCAGCGGGTGACGATTCCGGCCGACAGTTGCTCCGTGCAAATGCGGGTTTGGTTAAGGATCGATACCGCCGAGCCGGCCATGGCCCCGGCGCGGGACAAGCTCAAGGTAACGGTGAATAAAACCTCGGGCTCGGTGTGGCGGACTCTGGCAACCTACTCCAACCGCGACGCCACGGCGGAGTACGTCGTGCATGAGTTTGATCTCACGAGGTTCCGGGGCAAAACCGTGCGCATCCAGTTCACCGGCACCGAGAACAAGTCACGGGCGACCGGCTTCCGCATTGACGACACGGAGTTGGAGATCAAGCAGTGAGTGACACGGTAGTTCCATGCGTTAAATCCGGATGGTCTCGCTATGAACAGTCCACCCGAGCCACCGAGCGGGATGCGCCCGAGGATGAACAGGAAATCTCTCGACTTCAAATCTGCTGAACAAAGCCCTTGCATCGCATGATCGACCTTGCCGCTCTCACCAAAACCCTGCCCGAGTCTCTGCGGCCTGCCGTTCTAAGCGCCTGGGAGATTTTTCGCCAGAACGCGGCGGAGCGCAGCGACGACGAATTGCCCGACCACCTACTGCAATCACTGCCGGCGGTATGGGCGACCAGCCCGTTCATTGCCGGACACTGTGCGCGCCGGCCGGAACTGCTCTTTCAACTGTCCGACAGCGGGCGTCTTGCGCGCGCCCATGCCGAGGACGAATATCAGCGGCTGCTGGATGATGCGCTCTCGGGCGTCACGACCGAAAGCGAATTGATGCAGGCGCTGCGGCGCTTCCGCAATCGAGAGATGGTGCGCATCGCCTGGCGGGATATCGCGGGCTGGGCGCCGCTGAATGACACCCTCGCCGAGGTTTCGCTGCTGGCGGAAACCTGTGTGCAGGCGGCACTGGATTTCCTGTTCCGGCAGGCTTGTGAGGCGCGCGGCACACCGCTGAATCTCAAGGGCGCGCCGCAGAATCTGGTGGTGCTGGGCATGGGCAAGCTCGGCGCCCATGAGTTGAACTTTTCATCGGATATCGACCTGATTTTCGCCTATCGCGATGAGGGCGAACTGAATGACCGCCGGGGG
>JAJRDJ010000164.1 GCA_028678445.1 Methylococcaceae bacterium | reverse complement strand
TTTTCCCCGGTTGCGGCGGTAAACGGATGCCCACGACCGGTGCATAGCCCTGGTGGACGGTGCCTGTGATGGTTTTCGAGAGGGTGCCGTCGCCGCCTAGGCCTTGGCCGATGAAATCCCTCACCCCTGGCCCCTCTCCCAAGGGGAGAGGGGAAGAAAACGATGGCCCCTCGTCCCGTGGGAGAGGGGCGAAGACCGCGCCGGTCCGGGCCAGCAATACCGGGGCTTTGAATGGCCCGCCGGGCAGATGCACGCCGAGATCGCCATGACGGCCGAAGCGGGTGAACGGCTGGTAATAACTGCGCTCAGGGTCGAAGCCGAGACCTTGCGGCGCGCAGGGCGCGAGAGTCAGCCAGGCATTGGCCTCCGGCTGGCGGGGCAGTGTCACCGCGTAGGGGCCTTCCACCTGGAACTTGCCGAGGCCGATGCTGGCGTCCCGGCCAAAGCCGAGCGCGCCGATGTCATCCAGCAGGGTCCGCAACTCGGCGGCGGACAGCCGGGCTTCGTCCAGGACCACATGGAGATCGAGCCAGATCTCGGGCGGTATCGCCCCCTCTTCCTTGGGTCTTTGGCCATACCACCATTGGTCCATGGCATAGGGCGCGAACTGGCCGGTGCCGGTGGCGCCCGTTTCCCGGTTGAGGGTGTTGTGCGGCTGGGGATGGGACGCGGGCGACCCGCCGGGCACCTCGCCCGGTGCCTTGCAGCGTGCCAGCCACTCCTGTAGGGGAAGGGCGAATTCCCCGGCGGGCAGCCAGGCGCGTTGCTTTACCGCCTTGCGGTCCTCGCTGTCCATCGTGTACCAATGACCGGGCAGGGCCGGGCGCGGCCAATGTCCCGCCGGCAGGGCGTCCGAGACCACGGCATAGGGCCGGCCCTCGGTGTAGCCGGTCAAGAGTTCCGCCAGCCGCGCCTCGCCATGGCGGTTGCGGAGCGCCCAGCACAACTGGCCGAACAGGGTGTCGCCCAAAGGGCGGGTGCCGAAGGCGGACAGGGGGTTGATGCGGAAGCGGTAGGGGGTCATGTCGGTTTTCCCTTTGGATTTTAGCGGCGCATCATTCAAACTCCAGGCGTTGCCCGTATTCGCCCTGTGCTTCGCGGGCAAGGGGTTCGCCTTCCCAAGCGCCTGCCGTGGCCTCGAAAAAACCGAGCGGCCAGCCGTTGACATCACGTTCGGATTCTGCGGGTTCCAGGGGCCAGAAGATGATTTCCACCCGTTGATGCCGTAGTTCCGGGGGCACGGGAATGGTGTCCGGTGCGTCTTCGATGATTTGGCGTATGGGCTGCATGGGTCATTTCCTTCGTGTAGGGTTCGGTATTGTGTAACTCGGGCTTCAGCCCGACAGTTTGTTGTGGCCCGGCATCATGTAGATCGGGCTTCAGCCCGACAACGCGCCATCCAGCCAAACAGAATTCCATAATGGATAATCGGCTATGCGTTCCACCAGTCCTGCTCTCAAGGGATTGGCGACGATATAACGGGCCAGGATTCGCAAGTCTTCGTCTTCGCGAAACGCGTGATCGTAAAAGCTGGGCTGCCAAACCGGGCGTCCAAGCACCTGCGCGGTTCGCCCCTTGAGGCGCCGAACCCCATCCGAAAGGGCGCCGCCGCGCAAGACCATCAGCCAGTGCAGGTGCTCGGGCATGACGACGAAGCACAGCGTGTCAGCGTGGCCTTCATCCTGCAACCGCTTGATCTGCCGCACCACGACACGGCCCAAAGTGAAATCAGCGCACAGCGGAGCACGGCCTTTTGTCACCGTGGTGATGGGGTAGGCATGCCATGGGCGGAGTAGCGGCCTTTACGTAAATCACAGTACGGCATGGTGGCTCCTGGCGGTAGCTGTAGGGCTGAAGCCCGACCTACAGCCCGACCGACGGGCTGAACCGGACCTTCTCGATTTCCGGCAGCAGGTCCCGGCCTTCGAGTTCCAGCCGGGCGAACCGGACCTTTCCATAGCCCCGCGAACCGGATCCGCCAAGGCCCGTGAGTTCGAGCAGCTTGAGGCCCCGCCAGAGGGTGGGCAGCAGGCTTTCGCCGTCGTGGATGCGCAGGGTCAGCGAAAAATCGAACTTCGCCCCGGCCGGCACCCGCTCGGTGTTGCGGGGGTTCTCGGCCACGCCCTTGATGCGGTCGATCATGTTCTCCGTCTTGGTTTCGGTCAGCAGCAGGTTGCGGTTCTGCATGTCACCCACCCAGGTTTTGTCCAGCGGGCAGTCCCAGAACGCCAGCCGGGTCGGGCCGATTTCCCTGACCAGCGCCTCGCTGGTGCTGTTGCCCTCCGGTGCTCCGCCGAACAGGCGCAGGATGTCCTTGGCCTGGTCTTGCTCGGCGCCCTTGAGTTTGCCGATGTCCTTGAAGCCCAGCGGTTTGCCTTCGGTCAGGCTGACCACGCCCAATTCCCATTCCAGGAGGCTGCGAATCTTGCCCTTGATGCTGGAACCAGGGATGTAGGGTTCCAGGGTCAACGGATGCTTGATGACCGGGTTGTCGGTGCCGCCGATGTGCATCTCGGTATTGCCGGAGCCGATATGCAGCCCCGAGACCAGTTCCAGGACGCCGGTGAGTTTTTGGATGGCGGTGAGTTTCATTGGGTGTCTCCTTGGGTTCAGTCTTTGGGGCGCACTTGCTTGTAAAAGCCCAGAAACGCCTCGAAATGGGTGCGGAAATTCCTGAATATAGTCAGCCCAGCTTCGTTTGG
>JAJRDJ010000163.1 GCA_028678445.1 Methylococcaceae bacterium | reverse complement strand
GCGGCGTTCCAGCTCCGAAAGCGACTGGGTCAACTCGATTTCCGAGCTGTAGCCCATGTCGAGCCGCGTCCGGGCGATGCGGACTTCTTCGGTAAGTGTGTCAATAATGCTGCGCGTCGCCTTCAGATTGACATCCAGCGCCCGGAGGTTGATGTAGGTTTGCGCCACCAGCGAGGCAACCGTCAGCACCACAGCATCGCGGGCGGCAATCTGGGCAAAGAGGTCGGCATTGGCGGCCTCCTTGGCGCGGCGAAGCTGGCCCCAGACGTCCAGTTCCCAGTTCATTTCGCCGCCCAGCACAGCATGATCGCGGTCCTGGAAAGGCAAATCGTTAACCGTACCCGACTCGGCCCCGCTGATCAGCCGCCGTTCATAAAGCGCCGTGCCAAAAATTTGCGGAAACAGGTTGGCGCGGGTCGCGCCATAGCGTCCCATGAATTGCTCGACATTGGCGACGGCAATTTTCAAATCCAGGTTATTCAGGACTGTCTCATCAATCAGCCGATTCAGGACCGGGTCACCCAGTTGCCGCCACCATTCGATATTGGAGACGTCCCGAACTTCTCTGGACGCGAAGCGCCAGTTTTTGGGCGTGGTGACTAGGGGCTGTTCGTAATCGGGCCCGACTTTCCAGCAGCCTGACAGAGCCAGGCACAACCCGGCCAGTCCCCCGCGTAGCAACAGCCAATGATTTACGCCATAAAGTCTACTCATGCGATGCGTCATCGGCCGGGGAGATGGGCTGGGCCCCCTTGCCCGCCAGGTGCTCGACCACGTAGAACATTACCGGGATGAGAAAGATTGCGATCAGCGTCGCAGCAGTCATCCCGCCGATGACGGCATAGCCCATGATCCGGCGCGACAGCCCCCCCGCGCCACTGGCCGTTGCCAGGGGAATACACCCCAGAATGAAGGCAAAGGCGGTCATCAGAATGGGTCGTAGCCGTTGCCGTGCGGCTTCCAGCGCCGCCTCAGTGGCGGTCTTGCCCTGTTCGACGCCCGATTTGGCAAACTCGACGATGAGAATGGCGTTCTTGGCGGCCAGACCAATCAGCATGACCAGGCCGATTTGCGCGTAGATATTGTTCTCGTACTGCCCGATCCAGAGACCAGCGAAGGCCCCGAAAATGGCGATGGGAGTCCCGAGCAGGACGCTGAAGGGCAGACTCCAGCTTTCATACTGAGCCGCGAGGATCAGGAATACACAGAAGATCGCGAAGGCAAAGACGACTGAGGCTGAAACGCCCTTCTGCGCCTGTTGCTCCTGATAGCTCATGCCCAGATAATCGAAACCCATTTCGCGCGGCATGGTATCGGCAAATACAGCTTCCAGCGCCTGCATGACCTGGGCGGAACTGAAGCCAGGATTGGCGCTGGCGTTGATCTGGGCTCCTCGATACAGGTTATAGCGCAGTGTGAATTCTGGCCCCAGGGTGGTGTTGACACGGGTGAGTGCATCCAGCGGCACCATCAGCCCAGCCTTGTTCTGGACGTAAAACTGGTCCAGCTGCCGGGCGTCCCTGCGGTATTCTCCCTCGGCCTGGATGTAGAGCTGCCACTGGCGCCCGAAACGGTTGAAGTAATTGATGAAGCCTGAGCCCATGAAACTCTGCAAGGTCGTGTAGACATCTGCCAGGTTGATGCCCTGTTTCAGCACTTTGTCGCGATTCACCTCGACATACACTTGCGGCACGGTCGGTAGAAAGGTGGTGCTGACCTTGGCGAGTTCCGGTCGCTCCCTCGCGGCCTTCAGGAATTTCTGGACATTCTCGGAAAGAAAGTCGACATTACGGCCAGCCCGATCTTCCAGCACCATGGTCACGCCGCCCGACGTGCCGATACCGGGAATGGCGGGCGGCGGGAAGGCCACCGCGATGGCGTCGGGCAGGGCCAAGAATTCCCGATTCAGCCGGGCGATGATCGCATCGGCTTTATCCCCCGGAGCCTGCCGCTCGGACCATGGTTTCAGAGAGATAAAAAAGAAGGCGCTGTAGGTGTTGTACACCTGGCTGAGCATGCTGTAGCCAATCACCGACGAATAGCTGGCGATACCGGGCACCCGGGCCAGAATGTCCTCGATCTTCCGGGTGGTCTCATCCGTGCGCTGCAGCGAGGCGGCATTGGGCAACTGGATGCCGGCATACAGGTAGCCCTGGTCTTCCTCCGGCAGGAAGCCGCCGGGCACCAGTTTGCCCAGCCCCCCCGCCGCCATGGCCAAGCCGGCCAGGAACACGAGGCTGATTACGGATCTCCGGATCAGGACCGCGCAGATTCCCACATAGCCTTCCGTGGCCTTGCCGAAAATGCGGTTAAAGCCGTCGTAAAACTTCTGCAGCAGGCCCGTTCCACGTGTTCTCGGCTTGAGCAGCAGGGCCGAGAGGGCCGGGCTTAGCGTCAGCGAGTTGATAGTCGAAATGGCGATGGAAACGCAAACGGTGACGGCGAATTGCTGATAAAGACGGCCCGTGATGCCGGGTATGAACACTGTCGGCAGGAACACCGCTATCAGCGCCAGCGACGTCGCAAAGATGGGGCCAGTGACCTCACGCATGGTCCACAGCGTCGCTTCCTTGGGACTCAGGCCGTGATCGATGTGATGCTCGACAGATTCCACTACCACGATCGGATCATCAACCACCAAGCCGATCGCCAACACCAGGCCAAACAGCGACAGGGTATTGATGGAAAAATCCAGCAACGGAAAGAATGCAAACGTGCCGATCAGCGACACCGGTACTGCCAGCAGGGGAATCAGCGTGGCCCGCCAGCCCTGCAGGAAGAGGAATACCACGAGAATGACCAGCACCAACGCTTCGAATAGGGTATGGACGATTTCCTTGATACCCTCGCTGACGGCCAGTGTCGTATCGAGGGCGACGATATAGTCCAGCCCCGCAGGAAAACGCTGTTTGAGTTCCTCCATCATTTGCTTGGCGCCCTCCGCCGCCGCCAGCGCGTTGGTGCCGGGCAACTGGTAAAGCGCCACCAGGGCCGCCGGCTGGCCGTTCAGGCGGCCGATCATGTTGTAGGTCTGCGCGCCCAGTTCCACCCGGCCCACATCCTTGACCCGCACCATCGAACCATCAGGGTTGGCCCGCAGCACGATTTCGCCAAACTCCTGCTCGGTCTCGAGACGCCCCTGGGCACGTACCGAGTAGGTGAATTCCTGCCCCGGCGGGACCGGTTCACTGCCGATCTGCCCCGCCGGATTGACCCGATTCTGATTCTGTACGGCTTCGGCGATTTGCGGAATGGTGATGTTGAGCTTGGCCAGTTGATCCGGTTTCACCCAGATTCGCATCGCATACTTCCCAGCGCCGAACACCGTCACACTGGCGATACCTGGCACCCGCGTCATCTGGTCGTTGATGTTGATGTGCGCGTAGTTGGCCAGAAAGATGTTGTCATAGCTGCCATTCGGCGAATACAGGGCGAACATGATCAGCGGCGATGAAGTCGACTTCTGCACATTGATGCCGTAGTTGCGGACATCGCTCGGCACTTGGGATTCCGCCTGGGATTTCCGCATCTGCGTCAGGACCTGATCGGTGTTCGGGTCGGTTGCCACGGCGAAGTTGACCCGCAGGGTCATCGTGCCGTCATTGGCGTTGATCGAGTACATGTAGTTCATGTTGTCGACGCCCGACATCTGCTGCTCGATGGGAGTGGCGACTGACTGTTCGACGGTAACGGCATCCGCGCCGGTGTAGGTCGTGGTGACCTGAATTTCCGGCGGGACGATGTCGGGGAACTGGGCGGTAGGCAGGCCGAGCAAGGACACCAACCCGATCATCACCATCAGGATGGCTATGACGATGGCCACGATGGGCCGGGTAATAAAAAATTTCGCCATGAATGATTACCGGCCCGGTTGCGCGGAAGCGCTCGGGCGAGTATCAACTGGTGCGTTTATGGGCGTGACCGTCATGCCTTGGCGGACTTTCTGCACGCCTTCGGTCACGACTCTGTCACCGGGACTCAAGCCCTCGTCGATCACCCAGAGCGAATTCACGCGCTCTGCCGGCTTCACGGAGCGGATGTCCACGGAATTGTCCGGCTTCACCACGGCAATCTGATAGCCGCCCTGCAACTCGGTCACCGCACGTTGCGGCACCAGCAGGGCGTCCCGCTTGACTCTCAATTTGGCCCGAATGCGTGCGAACTGGCCAGGACGCAGGATATTGCCGGGATTCGGGAATAATGTCGCCACCTTGATGGTGCCGGTAGTGGCGTCGACCTGGCGGTCCGCCACGTAAAATTTTCCGGCTTTTGAGTGGTGACTGCCATTAGCCAGGATCAGTTCCAAAGTTGGCGGGGGCTCATTCGAGCGGGTTTGGGTGGCGAACCGCATGTAATCCTGCTCGCTCAGGGGAACATAGGCCCGGATCGGGTCGACTTGCGAGACGGTAGCCAGCGCCGCGCTATTGGTGCTACCGGGCCCCACCAAATCTCCGAGTTGCGCGGTGGAAATGCCGATAATGCCAGCGATCGGCGAGCGAATCTTGGTGAAGCTCAAATCCAGTTGCGCCTTTTGATGGCAGCCTTCGCGGTCAGGATTTCGGCTTCGCCCGAAGCAACCTTGCCAAGGGCGTTATCCCGGTCGCGAACACTCACGGCCCGCTCGGGCAATAGGCGCTGGATACGATTTAGATCCAGCTTGGCCGTGGTGACCTGCGCTTCCTCGCGGGCCAGGGTGCTAAGGGCACCATCCAGCGCGGCCTGAAAGGTCCGGGGATCAATCTCATAGAGTAACTGGTCCTTTTTCACCAGTTGGCCTTCCTCGTAGTTGCGCCGTATCAGGTAGCCCGTCACCTGGGCGCGAATTTGCGCGTTGACCATGCCGTCCAGGGTGCCCACCCATTCCTGATATACCGGCACATCACGTTGCGTGACGGTGCTGATCTCTACCTGGGGCGGAGGCGGGGCCGTGGTGGTGGAGGCGGCTTTACCGGCTGTGTGCGACTCCTGCTGGCCGCAACCGGCAAGCAGCAACAGCGTCAAGCTGGCCGGCATCAACAATAGGGGTAGTATTCCGAAGGGGGGGATCCCAGAAAAATTAGTCCGGCAAGTCATTGCGCTGGGGTGATGATTGCGTAAATGCCCACATAATAACCTTCATGTCGGGGATAGCCGGGCAAACCTTGCCAACACCTCGGGAGGCCATCGTCCGACAGGGGCGATGCCTACATACCCAGATGACCGCGTAAAGATCGAACCAGATACTAAGGCGGTAGGCTAATGACTTCGATTTTGGCCCAGTGAGTCCCGCCTGCCGGGCGATTGATCAATCCGCGACGCACCCTTTCTGTGACCGGAATAGGTAAGAGGCACAAGGTGAGAAGGAGGGAAAACAACCGTTCTCCCTCCCGGGACCCTATCACAAGATGGGGCTGGGAAAGCTGCCCTTTCCACCCCATGACCGACCGTAGGAAGATCGCATGGGTGTTTTGACTCGGGCGCTAAAAGCGGGAAATCTGCCTGTCCGGAGCGGCAGCTAGGATGTGTGCTGATCTCCCTTCACTTCTTCAATCCCAGCTTTTTCTCAAGGTAGTGGATATTCTGACTGCCGACATCAAAGCCTTTGTCGTTGATGATGTCCAGCAGCAGCGGAATATTGCAGTTGATGCCGCCGATCACCAGTTCGTTCAGGGCCGTTCGCATCCTCGCAATGGCGCTGGCACGGCTTTCTCCGTGGGCGATGAGTTTGCCGATCATGGAATCGTAGTAAGGGGGGACCGTGTAGCCATTGTAGATATGGGTTTCGACACGGATGCCGGGTCCGCCGGGCATGTGGAACTGTTCGATGAGGCCCGGGCAGGGCATGAAGGTCTTGGAGTCCTCGGCATTGATGCGGCACTCGATAGCGTGGCCACGCAGTTTGACGTCGGATTGCTGGAATGAAAGCGGCTCGCCCGATGCGACCAATAATTGCTCATTGACGATATCGAAGCCGGTCACCATTTCCGTGACCGGATGCTCAACCTGCACGCGGGTATTCATCTCTATGAAATAGAACTCGCCGTCCTGGTACAGGAACTCGAAGGTGCCGGCGCCGAGATAGCCGAGTTCCTGACAGGCCTTGACACAGCGGGCGCCCATGGCCTGCCGCTGCTCCTCCGTGATGCCAGGGGCCGGAGCTTCTTCAACCACTTTCTGATGACGCCGCTGGGTGGAGCAGTCGCGTTCGCCGAGATGCACACAGTTGCCATGGCTGTCGGCTATCACCTGGAATTCGATATGGCGAGGATTCTCCAAGAATTTCTCCATGTACACCATATCGTTGCCAAAGGCCGCCGCCGCTTCGCCCTTGGTCAGGGAAATGGCGCTGTGCAGGTTGGCTTCGCTATGGACGACGCGCATGCCCCGCCCGCCACCGCCACCCGCCGCCTTGATGATGATGGGCAAACCGATCCGCCGCGCAATTTTGAAGTTCTCTTCAAAATCCTCGCCCAGCGGGCCATCCGACCCGGGGATGCAGGGTATGCCGACCTTTTTCATGGCCTCGATCGCCGCGACCTTGTCGCCCATGATGCGGATGGTTTCCGGCTTGGGTCCGATAAAGATGAAACCGCTCTGGATCACCTTCTCGGCGAAATCGGCGTTTTCCGACAGAAACCCGTAACCCGGGTGAATCGCTTCGGAATCAGTGACCTCCGCCGCGCTGATGATAGCAGGGACGTTCAGGTAGCTTTCCTTGGACGATGCGGGGCCGATGCAGACCGACTCGTCCGCGAGGCGGACATGCTTGAGATCACGGTCCGCTTCGGAGTGGACCGCGACGGCCTTGATGCCGAGTTCCCGGCAGGCGCGCAAGATGCGCAGGGCGATTTCGCCCCGATTGGCAATCAGGATTTTACCGATCATGGTATGACTCTGGGTGGCGATTCGAATGGAGGCGCTGTGTCGTCGCTATTCAATGACGAAGAGCGGCTGGTTGTATTCCACGGGTTGCGCGTTTTCGACCAGCACCTTGGTAACCTTGCCCGATTTGTCAGCCTCGATCGGATTGAGAATCTTCATCGCCTCGATGATGCACAGCGTGTCGCCAGCCTCAACCCGCTGGCCAAGCTCGACAAACGCCTTGGCTCCCGGAGTCGAGGAACGATAGAAAGTACCAACCATGGGCGAGCGCACGATGTGCCCGGTGAGCTGATCGGCTTCGCCCTTCTTGGCCGGTTCAGCCGCCGGAGCGGCGAATGTCTGGGGTGCGGCCGCTAGTGGGGCCGCATAGTACTGGGATGCCTGGGCCAGCGTGCTATGGCGGCTGATGCGAACGGATTCTTCTCCCTCGTGAATTTCGATCTCGGCGACATCGGATTCGCCGATCATGTCGATCAATTTTTTTATTTTGCGGATATCCATCGTGTTATTGACCTTGTTGTGGATGAGTGGCGTGTAGCGCGGCCTGTAGTGCAAGCTCATACCCGAGCGCGCCGCAGCCGCAAATGACACCCCTGGCGATATCGGATAGGTAGGAGTGCTGGCGAAATGGCTCCCGGGCATGAACATTCGAGAGGTGAACCTCGATGAACGGAATCCGTGTCGCCAGTAGGGCATCCCTTAAGGCGATGCTGGTGTGCGTGTAAGCCCCGGGATTGATCAGAATGAAGTCCACTGCCTCGCGAAAGGCCGCATGGATCCGGTCAATCAGTTCATGCTCGGCATTGCTCTGGAAACAAGTGAGCTGATGACCGAGGTTTCGGGCCAGGGTGACCAGGTTTGCCTCGATGTCCGCCAGGGTCTGGCTGCCATAGACCCCCGGCTCGCGAATTCCCAGCAAGTTGAGATTCGGACCATTGAGAACAAGAATAGTGGCCATGAAGCGTATTGGGTGCCCGGAATTGCTGGAAAGCACCGCTATTTTGCCCAAACGTCGGGATATTGTCCACGAAATGAGGATTTTTCGGCAAGTTGGCGCAACGCCGCCAGGAGTCTAGTCCATTAATGGCCCAACCTTGTCGAGTACCTCTGCTCGGCGGAAAAGTCCGGTCTGGGCATGCACCTTGCGGCCATCACGATCGAACACCACGGAGAACGGCAACGCCGAGAGCTGATTACCGAGACTGTCCGCCCAGGCTGGAACCCCGGCGTCCCCCACCAGAATGGGGTAGTTGACGGGGTGCTTTGCGAGATAGCTGCGAACCTCGCCGGGATCGTCTATGGCTACACCGACGAATTGCAGGCCCTTGTATCCCAATTCCTGCTGCAGGGCCACAAAGGCGGGCATCTCTTCGCGGCAGGGCGGGCACCACGTCGCCCAGAAATTCAGCACCACCACCTTGCCGCGCCACTCGGCCAGTGCGTGGCTCCGGCCCTCGAGATCCACCAGCATGGGTTCAGCAAGTGGTGGCGGCGCTTCGACAAAAAAAAGTCGCTGCGTCAGGATACCGGCACCGAGGGCCGCCAGCGCCAACAGACCATAGACAAGTCTCCTGGTCACTGGCGTAGCACCTTCCGGAGATGGGCCAGAAATCCGTCGGAGTCCATGTAGCCGATCACCCGGAGCGCCTTGAGTTCCTCGCCATCCGCGCCAAAGAACAGTGTCGCGGGCGGGCCAACCAGATTGAACTGTTTCATCAACAGCATGTTCTGCTCCGAGTTTTCCGTCACGTCAGCCTTCAGCAACACCACGCCATTCAGGGCTTCGATAACCCGGGGATCCTTGAAGGTGTAGTGCTCCATCTCCTTGCAGGAGACGCACCAGTCGGCATAGAAATCCAGCATCACGGTTTGGCCTCGGGTAGCGGCATCGGCGATGGCTTTATTGAGATCTAGCAAGGATTTGACGGGCCGGAAGGTGAGACTTTGCACGGTGGGCTTCCCACCCGCCGTGACCATAGCGCCTGGGAGTCCCCGTAACGGCTGCAAGGGATTGGTGCTATTGGCGGCCACGCCGAGCAACAGCAGTACGCCATAAGCAAGCATGGCGATGCCCATGCCCTTCCACAGCTTGCGCCACCCTGAGGACACCGGCGGCAACGCGTCCAGCGCGCCCATGTAAATGGCCGGTACAATCAGTAACAAGGCCCACAGCAGCAAAGTCAGCGCCGAAGGCAGAATGCGATCGAGCAGCCACACGGCAATTCCCAATAGGCCGACGCCGAATACGGCCTTGACCGCATTCATCCAGGTACCGGCGC
>JAJRDJ010000162.1 GCA_028678445.1 Methylococcaceae bacterium | reverse complement strand
GCTCGGACTCATTACTGCGCCCCATACCTCGGCGGGCAGAATGCCGACGGTTTCGGGGTATCGGCTATTCATCGACACCCTGCTGACCGTTAAGCCGCTGCAAATGGATGTCATCCGCCACATCCGGGCCGATCTGGATGACCAGGACTCGCCGGGCGATCTGTTGAAAACCGCCTCCCGCCTGCTTTCCGAGGCTACCCACATGGCCGGGGTCGTCACGATGCCTAAACGGGAATCAAACGCCTTCAACCATATCGAATTTTTGCCGCTCTCGGACCGGCGACTTTTGGTTATCCTCATCTCCGGCAAGGAGGAGGTTCACAATAAAATCATCCAAGCACCGCGTGATTTCACTGGCGCCGAACTGCAAGCGGCTGCCAACTATCTCAATACCCGTTATGCCGGCAAGAATATCAAGCGGGTGCGTGAGCTGCTGTTGCGCGAGGTCAGGGAGACGCGGGAACGGCTGAGTCAGGAAATTATTGATGCCGCCGCCATCACCGAACTGGCTCTGGAAGACAGGAATCAACGCCGCAAACCCCTCTTCGTCACCGGTGAGATCAACCTGATGGACTTTTCGGAGCTGGCCAACATGGAACAATTCCGGAGCCTCTTCGAAACCTTGCATCAGAAAGAAGAAATGGTTCATTTGCTGGATCGCTGCATCGAATCCCCGGGCGTAAAAATCTTTATCGGCGAGGAGTCCGGCCATCGGGCATTCGATCATTGCAGCGTGGTCACGGCGTCCTACTCCATCAATGACCAGGCGGTGGGGGTTTTGGGGGTTATCGGTCCCACCCGGATGAAGTATGAGCGGGTGATTCCCCTCGTCGACCTGACCGCCAAACTGGTGGGCGCGGCCTTGAATCACCAATCCCTGCCCCCAAATTAATAGTCCAGCTGCCATCACTCGGATGGCCGGCAGCACCCACACCGAATCAAACAACCCACAAGCCGACGGAGCCGCTCCCTATGAGCCAAGATGACGTTTTGCCCGAAGAACCCACCCAGAATCCGGAGGACGCGGACAACGCCGAACCCATACTCATTGACTCGCCAGAACAATTAACCGACCAACTGGCCAGAGCCAATCAGCTGGCCGAGGAAAACTGGGAAAAGTTCGTTCGTACCCAGGCGGAGCTGGAAAACCTCAAGCGTCGAGCGGAAAAAGACCTGCAGCACGCGCACAAATTCGGCCTTGAGAAATTTGCTCGAGAACTCTTACCGGTCGCCGACAGCCTTGAGCTCGGGCTGAGCGTGGAAACCTCCGATACTCCCGAAGTCCATAAATTACGTGAAGGCATGGACCTGACCCTCAAACAGTTGTTGTCCAGCCTGGAAAAATTCAATGTGATCCCGATCGATCCGCTGGGCGAAAAATTTGATCCCGAAAGGCATCAGGCCATGGCCATGCAACCCACGGATGAAGCCGAACCCAACACGGTGATCAAGGTTTACCAGAAAGGCTATCTCATTAGCGACCGCCTGCTGAGACCCGCCATGGTGGTGGTCGCCCAGAGCATCGGCTAAGGCCGAGCCCATGCCGCCCGTCCCATCTTGAAAAACCACGTGTCTTCCCCATATCGGCACAAGATGATTTCAATCTACAATCAAAAACAGCGATTTTTTCCGGAGAATTAAATGACCAGAATCATTGGTATCGACTTAGGCACCACCAATTCCTGTGTGGCCATCCTGGAAGCGGGCAAGCCCCGCGTCATAGAGAATTCCGAAGGCGCGCGGACAACGCCGTCCATCGTGGCCTTCAGCCCCGATAATGAAGTGCTGGTTGGACAGTCCGCCAAGCGTCAGGCCATCACCAACCCCAAGAATACCCTGTACGCCGTCAAGCGTCTGATCGGGCGCCGCTTCAAGGATGAAGTGGTACAGAGAGACATCCACCTGGTGCCTTACAGCATCGTAGAGGCCGATAACGGCGATGCCTGGATCGAGGTCAACGGCAAAAAAATGGCCCCGCCGGAAATTTCCGCCCGTGTGCTGATGAAGATGAAGAAAGACGCCGAAGCTTTTCTGGGTGAGGAAGTCAAGGAGGCCGTCATCACCGTCCCGGCCTACTTCAATGACTCGCAACGTCAGGCGACCAAGGATGCCGGCCGTATCGCGGGACTTGAAGTGAAGCGCATCATCAACGAGCCGACGGCGGCGGCAATGGCCTTCGGACTGGATCGCAAGCATGGCGACATAAAGGTCGCGGTCTATGACCTCGGGGGCGGTACCTTCGATATCTCCATTATCGAAATTGCCGAGGTCGATGGTGAACACCAGTTCGAAGTGCTGTCCACCAATGGTGATACCCATCTGGGCGGCGAAGATTTCGACTTGCGCATCATCGACTGGATCTGTGACGAGTTCAAAAAGGACAACGGCATCGATCTACACAATGATCCGCTGGCCCTCCAGCGCCTGAAGGAAGCTGCCGAGAAAGCCAAGATCGAACTGTCCTCCAGCCAGCAGACCGACATCAATCTGCCTTATGTCACTGCGGATGCCAGCGGACCGAAGCATCTCAACCTTAAGTTGACCCGTTCCAAGCTGGAGTCGCTGGTCGAGGATCTGGTGCTGAAGACCCGGGGCCCGTGCGAAATCGCCATCAAGGATTCTGGCCTGAAGATCAGCCAGATTGACGAAGTCATCCTGGTCGGTGGCCAGACCCGCATGCCAAAAGTCCAGGAGATCGTGACCAGCATATTCGGCAAGGAACCGCGCAAGGACGTTAACCCGGACGAGGCCGTAGCTGTTGGAGCGGCCATTCAGGGCGGCGTGCTGGGCGGTCAGGTCAAGGATGTGTTGCTGCTCGACGTGACCCCGTTGTCGCTCGGTATCGAAACCCTGGGCGGCGTCATGACCAAGCTGATCGAGAAGAACACCACCATTCCGACCAAGACCGGGCAGACCTTCTCGACGGCGGATGATAACCAGACGGCGGTAACCATCCATGTCCTGCAGGGCGAGCGCGAAATGGCCCGGGATAACAAGTCGCTGGGCCGCTTCGACCTGGCCGATATCCCGCCGGCCCCGCGCGGTCTGCCGCAGATCGAGGTCACCTTCGACATCGACGCCAACGGAATTCTGCACGTATCGGCGAAGGACAAGGCGACCAACAAGGAACAGTCGATCCGTATCACGGCCTCCAGTGGCCTGAGTGATGACGAGATCAAACGCATGGTCCAGGATGCCGAATTGCATGCCGAAGAGGACAAGAAACTGCATGAGTTGGTCCAGGCCCGCAACCATGCCGACTCGCTCATTCACGCGGCAGGCAAGACCCTGAGCGAATTGGGCGACAAGGCGCAGCCTGACGAAAAGAGTCAGATCGAGACCGCCATCAACGAGCTCAAGGAAGCCATGAAGGGTGACGATAAGGAGGCGATCGAGCGTAAGACCCAGCACCTGACCGAAGTCTCGGGCAAACTGGCGGAACGTCTCTATGCCCAGAAGGGCGCCGAGGGCGCTGGCTCGTCCACCCACCAGGAACAGGCTCCGGGGGGCGGTGGCTCACAAGGCGCGGATGACATCGTCGACGCCGAGTTCGAGGAAGTGAAAGACGATAAGAAATAAGCCTTCCCAAACTGAACTACAATCGGGGGCGGCACGAGGCTGCCCCAACCCAACCCACTGATTATTAAGCCGCGTCACTGTCACGCGGCATTTTGCGTTATGGCGAAAGAAGACTATTACCAACTCCTGGGCCTGTCCCGCAATGCGAGTGACGACGAGATCAAGAAGAGCTTCCGCCGCCTGGCGATGAAGTATCACCCTGATCGGAATCGTGACAATCCCGCGGCCGAAGAGCAGTTCAAGAAGATCAAGGAGGCCCACGATGTGCTCTCCGATCCCAAGAAGCGCTCGGCCTACGATCAATTCGGCCATGCCGGGATAGACCCCTCGATGGGTGGCGGCGCCGGATTCGGCGGGGCCAGTTTCAGCGACGTGTTCGGCGACGTGTTCGGCGACATTTTCGGCGGCGGCGCCCGTGGACGCGGCGGCGCTCAACGCGGCTCGGACCTCCGCTACAATCTCGAAATCACGCTGGAGGATGCCGTTGCCGGGACCGAGGTCAAAATTCCCATTCCGACCCTCGTTTCCTGCAAGGTATGTAACGGTTCCGGCGCCAGCAAGGGTTCCTCCGCGGTGACGTGTCCTACCTGCCATGGCCATGGCGCGGTTCGCATGCAGCAGGGCTTTTTTTCCGTTCAGCAAACCTGCCCCACCTGCCGGGGCACGGGCAAGCAAATCAAGGACCCCTGCCGCGCCTGCCATGGGCAGGGACGTACCCAGGACACCAAGACGCTCTCGGTCAAGATTCCGGCGGGTGTCGATAACGGCGACCGCATCCGCCTGTCAGGGGAAGGCGAAGCCGGAGAGACCGGCGGACCACCCGGTGATCTCTACGTCCAGGTCAGCGTCAAGGATCACCCGATTTTTACCCGCGATGGCGCCAATCTTTATTGCGAGGTGCCCATCAGCTTCCCGAAAGCCTGCCTCGGCGGCGAAGTGGAAGTACCCACGCTATCCGGCAAGGTCGCCCTCAAAATCCCGCCCGAAACCCAGACCGGACGTCTGTTCCGGCTGAGCGGCAGGGGCGTCAGACCCGTGCGTGGCGGCGGAGTCGGCGATCTGATGTGCCGCGTCCGCATCGAGACCCCGGTCCATCTCAACAAGGAGCAGATTGATCTGATCCAGCAGTTCGACGAATCCCTGACTGGCGGCGGCAGCAAGCACAGCCCGCAAGCCCATGGCTGGCTGGATGGCGTCAAGCAGTTTTTCGATAAAATCGGGTTGTAACGCTGCAGCAACCGGACACATGCCGTGGGCGCATTGAGCGCCCACTTTTTTTGCCTCATCCACACCGGAGACCACCATGACACGAGTCGCCATCAATGGCGCCGCAGGCCGCATGGGCCATGCCCTCATCAATGCCTGCACCAATACCGGCTCACTGCAGCTCGCCGCTGCTCTGGAGTGCTCCGGCAGCCCCGCGGTCGGGACCGATGCCGGTACGGTGGCCGGACTCCAGCCGCTGGGGGTTCCGGTGACCGATCAATTGGGCGCCGTGATCAATGATATCGACGTATTGATAGACTTCACCCGGCCCGAGCCCTCGCTGGCCGCGCTGGAACTCTGCCGTCAGCAGGGAAAGCGCATGGTCATCGGCACCACCGGCTTTACCTCCGAGCAGCGCGCCATCATCGAACGGGCCTCCCGCGACATTCCCATCATGCTCGCGCCCAACATGAGCGTCGGCGTCAACCTTTGCCTCAAGCTGTTGGAGATCGCCGCCAGGGTTATCGGCGACAACACCGACATCGAAATCATCGAAGCTCACCATCGGCACAAGGTCGACGCCCCCTCTGGCACCGCCCTGCGCATGGGCGAGGTCGTGGCGGCAGCGTTGGGTCGGGACCTCAAGACCTGCGCGGTCTGGGGCCGCGAAGGCCACACCGGCGAACGGGACCCGAAAAGCATCGGCTTCTCCGTCATCCGCGCCGGCGACATTGTCGGTGAGCACACCGTGATGTTCGCCGACGAGGGCGAGCGCGTGGAAATCACCCACAACGCCTCCAGCCGCATGACCTTCGCCAAGGGCGCCATGCGCGCCGCCACCTGGCTGGCGGACAAGCCGGCGGGGCTTTTCGATATGCAGGATGTGCTGGGGTTGAAGACGGTGGGTTGATATCGGGTTCGAGCCACCCGTTTCTGGTAACGGCCCGTGGCAAGCGCGAATGCAAAATTGGAGATTGAGCGGCTGGGTGATCTTCAGCTTGGGCCAATCCACAACGCGTGAAATATTGTCATAGCCGGTAGGGGGCCAGATTCGAGCCTGAGCGTTCCGAAATAGAAACCTCGCCGGACTCACCGTCTTCCATCCACGGACGTTCCCGCCCTAGTTTCCGGAGGCCCCCGGTTCGCGAAACAAGCTCACCTTTTCACGATATGATGCCAGATTACGCTGGTGCTCGTCCTCCAGCAGTAAGCCACCCGGGTTCACCAGCTTGATGATACCCAGCAAGCCATCGACTCCCTTTCACCCTGCAGCGTCAGGCAGTGCTTAAAGGGCAGTTTGTGAGCTTCTTGTTCTACAGGCCGTTTTCGTCAACTTCCGTGACGAACATGGTGCCCCCCTGATCTTCTGTATTGTTGTGGGTATGTCAGAGAATGCGGTCTTCGATGATAATGCAGTCGCCACGGCCTTCCCGCTATCCCTGGCCACTTTAACCGAACCCTGATGCCACCAGACTGGGAAAATTTTCCTCACGATGCCGATATCGGCATACGCGGCTATGGCGCCAGCAAGGCCGAGGCTTTCGAACAGGCTGCCTACGCCTTGATGGCCATTATCACGGATCCGGCCACTATAGCGGCCAAGGAGGCCGTGGAAATTCGCTGCGCGGCGCCGGACGATGAACTTTTGTTTGTTGACTGGATAAATCAGCTCATCTTTGAAGTTGCGACTCGCAACATGCTGTTTGGCCGGTTTTCAGTGAACCTTCTGGACAACGCTTTGCTTGCCATGGCCTGGGGTGAGCCAACCGATGTGCAACGTCATCACCCGGCGGTTGAAGTCAAGGGCGCGACCTACACCGAACTGCGGGTAACCCAGGAAAATGGTCGCTGGCTCGCGCAAACCATAGTGGACGTGTAAAGCTTAATCAGGAAGCCAGAGATCCATGGATATCCAGAAATTTACCCAGCGCTCCAGCCATGAATGGGAAATTCCCCAACAAGGCGCCATGCGCGTACCGGCCGT
>JAJRDJ010000161.1 GCA_028678445.1 Methylococcaceae bacterium | reverse complement strand
GAAGTTCGAATGTCGTGCAGATTTCACCTGCTGGTGCGACGATCTGTCCGAGCTGTTCATGCTCCATTATGGCAAGCGCCGGTGTGACGGGACCCAGCGGGTATAAGCGTGGGTAACACCATCAACTGATCTTGATGAGGATTGACCCCGGCGGACTAACATCGTGGATCGATGTAGTAAAGGGGCAGGAAAACCGGGAATCACTTTAACTTTATTTGACCGGGACATATTGGCTAACATATCCCTCCGGAAGCGATGACAATCCGCGTCACCGCCCCAGGATTTTTTCCAATACTCGATCAATCAAGACAAGGAAAAACCATGAAATCGATAATATCCCTCCTCGTTCTAGTCTCCGTCTGCCTCATGGCTACCGCGTGCAATACCTGGAGCGGCTTCGGCCAGGATCTCCAGAAGGTCGGCTCCAAAGTCCAGTCTCAGGGCGATAAGGTCAAGCATTAACTCGGGATGAATCTGGCGCGGCTGACTTACGAGTCGCGCCGGGCACCCGAACCGAAATTTCTGTATTCCCCCTAGCTCGCTAGTTCGTCCGGAGCGTCACACCCTCTCATAAGGCCAGGTAGACGAACCACGCTGGGTATACCCTCTAGTAAGCTGGCCAGTGCCCGGACTCTCATCATCCGCGTCAGACCGTACTGTCGTCTTCCACCATGTTCGTTGCCACCAGTCCGGCAAAGGCGCATAGAAAGGCATTGATCAAAAGCCAGAACGGCAGGGTTTCCAGGCCATAGAATTTTGCGTCCGTCACGATGGCCCAGAGCATCGCCAGCAATGCCGTGATGATGGTACTGACCGCACCGACGATACCGCCATGCACGAAGCCATGATGACCCGCCACGCGCGCCGCCACGAATCCCGAGACCAGGCAGGTCGCAAGACCCAGCGCCTGATTAACGAAATAGAGAAGTTCCTTGTGCTCACCGGTGGCCGCCTCCTGGCCAATTAGAGTCGGCAGCAGGACCAGGTGGAAGATGTAAAGACCTAGATATATCGTGATACCCCAGAGCAGGGCTTTGCCGTTGATGATCATCTGTGCTTTTCACAACTGAGATTGACAAGAGTCGGGCGGAGACTAACAACAACCACCCGTTACTCCCGATGGAGGTCGTTTAGACGCCGGAGAAAGGAAAAATTCCGGTATGGCAATGCCGCCCACCACCCCACTCCGTCAAATGACGCCCTGCCTGAGTGAAATCACACAGTCGGCCTTGCGCCAAGATTTGCAAACAGGAAATATTCCCGGTGAAGTGAGGAACTCCGCTCCGTCAAGGAGAATGGCTCGCTATTTGCTTGATTGTGTGGTTTTTCACCTTAGCAAGAGCGACCCAATGCGAAAAATCATTACCCTCCTATTGCTCACCCTGTTCCCTGTGCTGGCCGGTGCGCTGACCCACGAAGAGCTGATGAGCCTTACGCCAAAACCGAACGTCAATGTGAATGGCGTGGGCATCCTCATTTACGATGGCATGAATGCCCTGGATGCCATTGGCCCCTATCAGGTCTTCAAGCAGGCCGGGCTGAAAACCTTCCTGATTGCCAAGGACAAGAATCAACTGGTGGTGCCAGGCGATAACTTCGATCCCGCGACCTTTCAGCGTCAAGGGATGAGCATCAAGGCCGAGAAGTCCATTAGCGAAGTATCCCAGCTGGATATTCTGCTGATCCCGGGCGGAGCCATCGGTACCGTGGAACAAACCCTGTCACCCGAAACGCTGGCCTGGATTCAGGCGGTGGACAAAACCACACTTTTCACGACCAGTGTCTGCACGGGCGCCTGGATTCTTGGACAGGCGGGGCTACTTCAAGGCAAGCAAGCCACGACCAACTGGTACCGGGCCAAGGAGTTTCTCCAGCGCTATGGTGCAACCTATCTGCCCCGGCGCTATGTACAGGATGGCAAATACATCACGGCGGCCGGCGTGACCGCCGGAACGGATATGGCACTGTATTTGGTCAACAAACTCTTCGGGGTCAAGGATTACACCCAGGCCGTGATGCTGGATCTTGAATATGATCCTAAACCGCCCATACGCGGCGGCTCGGTCAAAAAAACCAAACGCAATGTCGTGGACGCCATGCGCGCGATGTACGACTGGGCTTTTGACACTCTCACGCCCGGATTCAGGCCGCAATAAGGTTAGTCAAAACTTGGCAGGCGGGGTGGGCAAAATACTGCCCACCCGACGATCTTTCCGACCTCCGCAACACGCAGCGCGGCTCGCGCAACACCTCACCACCTCGACAGGGCGCGGCGCACCCACGCAAAGCCGATAGCCTCCTGTTCCAGCCGGACCGAGCGGCCCAGGCGGTTATCGCGCAGGTCGTCGTATAGGACGGCTTCTTCCGGATTCAGTCTTGGCAATTCACGCTTGAGGGGATTGGGCTCCGTAAGCCACAGCCCGGCGTGTGCCATGAGCGTGGCACGGTCCATCAGGATGGAGTGGACCTCGGGCAGGTACGAGCGAAGCTGGTCGAGAATGGCGAAGCCATGTGTATCGATGTCGCCCCAGTAAAAAACCGGCAACTCCCGCAACCAGCGAGCTTCTTCCAGAACCTCGAAACCATACCCGGCACCGAATATCGCCAGACTCTCCGGGAGCGGCGGCAAAGCCAGGAAGTTGATTTCATTCTCGGTAATGAAAACCCGCCGCACCGCCGGATTCAGCCGGGCAAACGCATCCTGGCGCAGCGTCAGGTCATCCGCCATCCCGGCGGGCAAACCCGACACGCCGGTATCCAGCCAGCGCAGGCGAATGCGCTGGGGTTTGTCGAGAAAGCCATAGCGCGCGGCAAAACGGCTGATACCCGAGCATGTCGTGTCGATGGCTTCCGCCGGAAGTGCCCTGTCGAGGAGTTCGGATAATACGCCCCTATATTGCTCGATGAATTTGCTATGTGCGCCCGGCATATCGACCTGCCGCAGATAAATGCCCGGACGCGGATGCGCCTGCAGCCAGCCGAGCAGATCTAGCAAGCGTGGCCAGGCATCCGCCACCTCTAGCGCCTTGAGCGGCTTTTGGGCCAGCCAGACCATGAGCCTCGGCTGACGTTCGCGGGTCAGGGCCAACAGTTCGCCGAAACGACGGAGTTCGCGGGTTTTGCCGATCCAGGCGACAGCCGCGTCCAGGCTGTCCAACCAGACGCCTTCGGGGAGCTGATTCGGTCCCAGCAGCCGGTGCCGGATATCGCGCATGGCCAGCCGGTAATGACGGCCATCGCCCTGCCGCAGCACCGTAATCCACTGGCGCACAGCCTCGAAACGATCAGAGATATCAGCCGCACTCGGCCCCCGGATCGGCAAGCGCCGGGGAAACAGCGGCTCCCCCCGGACCACCGCCGCCAGTACTTCCCCTCGGTCCCAGAGCCTCTGCACCTGGGCGCGCAAGTCTGCGGGTGTCGTCCAGTTCAAGGACTCAGCCGGGCCTTTTCTGCCCGGTATTCCTCGATACTGAGATTGCGCAGCTTGGAGGCGCGGCCATCCTCGTTATGGACGAAGCCAACGCTGGCGACGTAGGGCTCGATGATATGAATTTTCTGGAGCGGGGTGACTATGAGCAATTGCAGGTTGAGTTGCTTGAACAGCTTCAGTCCGTATTGCGCCGATTCGTCCGAGCCGCGGCCGAAGGCTTCGTCGATCACTACGAAGCGGAAAGAGCGGGAGCGCACGGCACCCCATTCCAGGCCGAACTGATAGGCCAGGCTGGCGGCGAGGATGGTATACGCCAGTTTTTCCTTCTGCCCGCCGGATTTACCGCCGGAATCCGAGTAATGTTCGTGCTCGGTATGGTCCTCCTTCCAGCGCTCGGATGCGGCGAAGCTGAACCAGTTGCGCACGTCCGTCACTTTCGCCGCCCAGCGCCTGTCCATGTCGGTCTGGCCCTCCCGGCCGCGGAACCGCTCGATGATGTGCTTGACCTGAAGGAACTTGGCTTCCGAGTACTGGACATCGTCGGAGCCGGTGAGGCTGCCCTCGGTGCAGGCCCGGAGTTCAGTCTGGAAATCCCGTAGTTCCGGGTCCTGCGCGGTCTGGGTTTCCAGGACGATGTAACGGCCGGGGTTATAGTCGATCTGGGTGAGGGAGCGGTTGATTTCGGAAATACGCTCCTTGATGGTTTCCCGCTCGCGATTCAGTTGTGAGTGGAAATTGGCAATTTCACGGATGGTGTTCTCGTTGAGCAACTCCTTGAAGCGAGATTCGAAACGAGGCAGGTCGTCGGCATTGAGCCGCTCCAGCATGGCGCGGTAGTCGGCCGCCGCGTCCACCGCCACATCCACTTCCTGGGTATCCAGGGGAAAGGCCGTGCAATAGGCCCGCATCCGGTCGATGATGCGGTCGCGCAGACGTGCCTGCTTCTTTTCCTCGGCGTCCATTTGCCCTTGCAGCCATTGCCGCATGTCCTGTTCCCGGTGGTCGCAGGATTCCACGCTGAGTTGATGCACGCCCAGCGCCGCCGGCCGCAGCTTTTCCAGTTGCGGGAAGCGTTCGGCATGAATGGCGTTGGCGGGATCGTCCAGCAGGGTTTGCGTCTGTGCCCGCAAGGCCTCGGCATCGGCCTTTTTCTGTTCGGTCTTGGAGCGTTTGTCCCGCTGCTCCGTGAGCCGCTGCTCGGTTTCCGCCATCCGGCCGATTAACTCATTCAGGCGCTGGGTGAGGGCCTTTAGCACATCGGAGGCCAGTTCCAGTTGCCGCTTTTCATCCTTCAGGCGCTCCAGCTCAGCGGCCATGGGCTGCCAGTCCAGTTCCCGGAAGTCGTCGGTTTCAGCCAGTTTGGTCAGGGTTTCCAGCCGCGCGCGGAGCTCGCCCTGTTCCTTTTGCAAGGCCGCGACCCGCCCGCCCCATTCCGCCACGTTCCGTTCCAGTTGCAGGGCCCGGTTTTCCAAGGCGGCGATCTTGGCCTCGTTGCTCCAGCCGAGCACGTAGCGGCTGCGATCGTCCAGTCGGTGGCGGTCGTCCTTTTCGTGCCGTTCGCCAGGTGCCTTGGTCTGGCCGGCGCGGGTCACGGCGCGGGTTTCCCGGCGAAATTGTTCCTGCGTGGCGCAGCAGGCGTAGTCAAAGCGATGGGCGGTTTCCCGCTCCAGCCAGTCATAGAACGGGGAATCGGGCTTGATCGCCAACTTCCGCGCCAGGGAATCCCGGTGCAGATCGGGCAGATCGCCGCGAGAGGTTCTGCGAACCCGGAAGTACACCAGCCGTCCCCTGAGGTGAGTGCGGTCCACCCACTCCGCCACGGCCGCGTAGTGGTCGTCAGGCACTAGGAGGGACAGGCCGAACACGCGCAGCAACCGCTCCGCCGCGCCTTCCCAGTCACGCTCGTCTTCCCGTACCTGTAGCAGTTCGCCGGCGAAGGGCATGTCCGCTTCGGGCAAGGACAAGGCGCCACACAAGGCTGTGCGCAGGGTCACCTGTTCGGCGGGAATATTGCTGCGACGGGACTTGAGACTGCGGATTTCGGCGCTGAGAGCGTCATGTTCCTGCTTGCCCTGACGCAGGGCCACGGCGGCTTCGGTGTGGTCGTTCTGCAAGGCGGCTTCCCTCTCGCGGGAGGCTTCCGAGAGGCCAACCAGCGCCTGCCTTTGTTTCAGAAATTCGCCGCCATCCTCCGCCGGGGCGAGCCCCAGGGCCCGTACCAGGGCACCATAGCGTTCCGCCTTCCGCAACCGCGTCTGCCGCTCGGCATCGGTCTTCCGGATGTCCTCCGCCAGCCGCTCGATGCGGTCTCCGCCATTCTCGGCGATATGGCGGCGGAGTTCCCGATCTTCGGCGAACTGGGCGGCGCGGGTGTCTTCCAGGCGTTGCACGGCCGCGTTCAGCCGCGCCCAGTCCTCGGCCAGGACGGCGAGGCGCTTGTCCAGTAGCCCCAGCTTGAGGCCGGCGAAGTACGGTTTGAGGGCATCGCGGCAGGCCCTCTGCTCCTGAATGGCGGCCACCAGTTCGTTATGCGTGCCACAATCGGCCACCAGGGGTGTGAGTTGGGCGACCTGGCTCTTGGCCTTGAGCACCGCCTCGTGGGCACGATTCAGATCGTCGAAATGGGCGATCAGGGCGGCAATGCGGGGCGCGACCTGGAAGGGTTCCAGCATGTGGCTGCGAACGAAATCCGTGAGGTTCCCCACGGATTTCATGGAGACGGTCTGGTGGAACAGTTCCAGGGCCTGTTCGTTGTCGATGCCGAAGCGGCGGCGGAACCAGGCGCCATAGGGGGGGAACGTGTCGAAGATTTCCGCGACGCTACGTCCGCCGGTCCCCCGCAGCCGCTTGCGGAGAGCCCCGATGTCCGAACCGAAATGGGCGAAATCGCCGGCTATGGACAGCGTCCGTTCGGCCCCGACGAAGAACCGCGCCGGCTGGCCATGGGGTTCCTTCATCCAGAACACCTGGGCCAGGCTCACGGTCTGATCGTAGCCGGCGTTGTAGAACACGCCGAGGATCACGGAATAGGTGTTGTGATCCCGCAAGGCCACCGGCTTGGCGCTGCCGCTGGTTTCGTTGCGTTCCGATTTATAATGACCCAGCACATAGGAACGCAGCGTCCGCTCCCGGCTGTCGGCCCCGGCGGCCTTGTTGTAGGCGATGCGCTGGGCGGGCACCAGCAGCGTGGTGACGGCATCCACCAGGGTGGATTTGCCCGAGCCGATGTCGCCGGTGAGCAGGGCATTGCGGCCTTCCGGCCAGAAGGCCCAGACCCGGCCGTCGAAAGTACCCCAATTGAAGACTTCCAGGCGCTGCAAGCGAAAACCCGACAGGGTGTCATCGCCGAGGAAGTCCAGCTCCAGCATTTCACTCATCGTCACGGCCTCCCGCCAGCCGCGCCTGGTAACCCGCCAGCCGGTTGTCGAATTCCGCCAGCCATTGGGCATCGACGAAGGCCTTGAGGATGCGCCGGACCTCGAACATGCTGTCCTGTCCCGCCGCGGGTTTCAGGCGGCGCACGAAACCCAGTTCCACGATCTTGTTCAGGTGGTTATCAATCTGATCCATGAGCCGGGCTTCGTTGCTGCTTTCCGGCAAAAACACGCGAATCAGTTCCACCACCTCGTCGCGGGAGAGAATCAAGCGGGTGTCGCCGCCGCCCGCGTCGAACTCCGCCAGCTTCTTCCGGAGCAGCGCCAGCATAAGGCTCACGGGAAATGCCAGGGGCCGCCGCGCCACGAGACGAGGCAGCGGCTTCCCCGACTCGTTGGGGCTCTCGGGCCGGGACCGCAGAAAGGCATAGCCCTCCGCCTCATCCAGTACCAAGTCCAGCCCCAGCACGGCCACATAGTCGCGCACCCGCGCTTGCAGGCTGAGCAGCGCGTTCCAGGGCGCGGCCTCGCCCTCCCGATAGAGCACGCCCTTCAGCAAAGGCACCACCACCGCCGAGAGTTCGGGTTCCGCCGGGGTAGCGGCGAATTCCGGTTCTTCCATCCTCATCTCACGAAAATGACCCGCGGCAAACGGGCTTGTTTCATAGCCCCTTCGCCGGTCCGCCAAAAAATCGCGTCGGTCACGTCCTCGTCCACCGTTGCCTTGAAGGCATCGCTCGCCAATTGCAGATAGGCCAGCAGTTCCGCCAAGCCCTGCTGCAAGGGCCGGGTTTCGCACAGTTCCCGGAGGGTCACCTGCCCGCGTTGGTGCAGCGCATGGCGGATATGCCGCGACAGCGCGGCCTTGTCGATGACCACCTGGGAAAACAGCGCCGCGGCGTCCACGTCCGGGTCGCCGGCTTCCAGTTCCAGGTCGGCGATCAAGGGTTTCAGGGGCGGGGTGTAAAGGGGCCGCTCCATGGGCAGCTCGATGTCGGCAGCCATTTCGGCGATATCCATGACCTCGCCGGCTGGCTGAGCCTCCCTGAGGGCCAGGGCCTTGGCTTCGATGCCGTGAAGAATGTCCATGATGCGGCGGTTTTCCAGCCAGGCCTGATCATCCAGAAAGCGCCGCAATTGTTGGGAGAGCTGTGCCACGGTGCGCTGGGTGTGCTCGCCCGCCTCCAGCCAGTCGTAATGCACCCGCCGCGTGCGTGGATCGGGCCGCAATTCCACCACCGGCGGCTGGGACAGGACACGATCCAGTAATTGGGTCAGCTCCTCCTGGCGGCGGCTGGACATGAGGAAATCCCAGAAGGCCCGGAAACTCCTGCCCTGATCGGAATCGGCGATGGCATCCCGCTCGCCCATGATCTCCTCCAACAATTCGCCCTTGGCGCCTTCCCACAAGGCAATGCGCTCCCGCACCCGGCGGTCGAGACCCCGAAAATTGTGCTCGACCTCGCGGAAATCGGCCAGCAGTTCGCGGGCCAGATGAGTGAATTGCTGGAAACGGTCCTTGAGGCCGGTTGCGTCGAGCAACGGGATATCCCCCGCTTCGATGCGGTCGATCTCCGCCTCCAGCTCAGCCCTCCGCTTTCGCAGCTCGGCGATACGGGTCTCGGGATCGGTCTCGGTGCCCTCGCTCATCTGCTTGAGCAATTCAAACAGCGTCAGCAAGCGCGATTCCGTGCCGACAAACTGTCGCTCCGCCAGATTGCCCAGCCAGCTGATGGCCTTCTCGGTCGCGGGAGTCAGGTCGAAATGCGGCTCATCGCTGCCGCTCGGGTAAAACTTGCGCAGCCAGCTGCGCTCCGGCGCTGTCCAGTCGTTCAGATAATCCAGCGCACTCTTCGGAAAAGCGCCAGGCCCCAACGATTCACGCAGGTCAAAGAGCTCATCCTCCAGCGCCTCGGCCAGATCGGCCTGGGCCATCACCCGGATATTCGGCGCGACAAACACCCGGTGGAGGAAGCTCGCTACCAGCGGCGCATGATCGGAACGCAGCAGCCGCCAAGCCGGATGACTCTGGCGCAGTTGATCGAGGGTAAAAAAATCGAGGGTCAAGGCGTCAAACGGGTGCAGGGCAAGCGAATGGCATGGGAAGAGGACACGTTAGAAAAAAGGTTCCGAATGACGTCGCCTCACAACAAACAACGTGCCGCGTAATCCGCCGCTCCCAGGAGGGCGGTATTGGGATTGAGGGCGACGCGAACGGGGATATGCCGGAGGAATTCGGCGAAGCGGCCTTTGGCGCAGAACCCTTCCATGAACTGGCCGTCCTCGACCAGGGCGTTGAGGATTTTGGGGGCAATGCCACCACCGATCAGGACGCCGCCACGAGCGAGACATTTGAGCACCAGGTTGCCGGCTTCGGCGCCGTAGATACGGGCGAAGCGTCTAAGGGTTTCGCGGGCGAGCGGATCGCCATGCTCCAGGGCGTGAAAACTGATCTCGCGGGCCGGGTCGTCGGTAGTGCGTAACACATCCGCCAGCGTGGATGACTCCGGCCTGTGGCCTCGCTGCCGCAGATACTCGTAGAAACAGGCGATGCCTGCCCCGGACAGAATCCGCTCATAACTGACATGACCGCCAAACTTGGTACGGAGATGTCCCAGCAATCCGTCCTCGAGCTCGTCATTGGGGGCAAAGTCCGCGTGACCGCCCTCGGTCGCCAGGGGGTGATAATTCAGGCCGTCCCAGTACAGAATCGCCTCACCCAGTCCCGTACCGGCCGCGATGACGGCGCGGTTGCCGGTGGCATGTTCGGCGTGGGGGTTCAATTCCAGCCATTCCTCCGGTCCAAGCCGCAGCAAACCCAACGACATCGCCTGCAGATCGTTCAGCAATTTGACCCGCGCCACGCCGGTAGTCTGGGTGAGCGAGCGCTCCTCGATCAGCCAGGGAAGGTTGGTGATGCGGGACGAGCCGTCGAATACCGGGCCCGCAACCCCAAAACAGGCCGCCTCCAGCGGCACGCTCTGATCGCTGAGAAATTCCGCGACGATGTCATCCAGCGAGGCATAGTCGGCACTCGGAAACAGCCGCTCGCGCACCCTCTCCAATCCCTCGGTACTCTTCTCATACTGGGCAAGAATAGTCTTGGTCCCGCCTACGTCACCGGCTAGCAACATGTTGGCCCCCTGGAAATAGAATCTTACGAATCTGTGCCTGCACTCTGCTGAGCCTTATTGGCCCGCATAATCATGAAAAACAGTCGCATTGCCGCTCTTGTCGAACTGCACCACGGTATAGGGATCATTTTTGGCCCCCATCTCCATACCCGGTGACCCCACGGGCATGCCAGGCGCGCTAATGCCGATAGCGGTTGGCTTGCTATTCAGCATGGATTTCACATCCTCCGCGGGCACATGCCCTTCGACCACGTAACCGCCAACCAGGGCGGTATGGCAGGACTTGAGTGTTTCCGGCACACCGTGTTGACGCTTGATGGCGTCCATGTCCTCGGCCCGTATCTCCGCCACGGCAAAGCCATTGTGCTTCATATGTTCCATCCACTTGCCGCAGCAGCTGCAGGTGGGGCTGCGATGAACCGTGATCGGGATCGGCGTGTCCTTGGCCGCTTTGACGGGCACCGCCTGTAAAGGGAGCGCGAGCCCAAGGGTCAGCAAAAGGAGGGGGATGAGTCGATTCATGGTGTGCTCCGTGGTGGGAGGGGCGAGGTGGCGGGTTGGCGTATTACTTTATCCTTAAGGTTGATCATTGACACCTGTGCAAAGCTGAAGAGGATTCAACCTCCCTCACCCGGCCATTTGCCATCGCCCGGCTTCGCTCAGCCACCGCCCCATACCAGGGGCAGATTCCGCTCAATCCTCAAACCTTTCGCCTTGCAGGGTGACGATGACCTGGCGGGAACCGCCGTGGTCCCGATGTTCGCCGAGATAAACGCCCTGCCAGACGCCCAGCCGCAACCGGCCATTACTGATCGGCACCGTGATGCTGGATCCCATCAGGCTGGCCTTGATATGGGCGGGCATGTCATCCGGCCCCTCGAGCACGTGCACGTAATGCCCCGCGCCGTCGGGCACCAGATGCCTGAGATGGACTTCCAGATCACGGCGCACATCGGAGTCGGCATTTTCGTTGATGGTCAGCGAGGCGGAGGTGTGTTGGATGAAGAAGTGCGCGAGGCCCATCCTTATCTGGCCAAGCTCCGGCAACTGCGCCAGCAACTCGGCCGTAATCAGATGAAACCCGCGGGGTCGCGCCTTCAAGGTGATGTCTTTTTGCAACCACATAGGGAGTTAATCATACACGTG
>JAJRDJ010000026.1 GCA_028678445.1 Methylococcaceae bacterium | reverse complement strand
TGGAGCTGGATCCGCGCGGCGGGCATGCAGATCTGTTGGAGCAGGTGCGTCGCCGAGCCAATGATGGCGCACAGACACGCCCTGAATGGGGCTTGGCCGGTAACGCCTCGTTCATCATCGCGCCCCGAAGCCGTACACAAGGCATCGTGCTGGACGGACGCTCATTCCTGCACGACTACGCTGCAGAGAACGATCCAGACGGCAGCATTCTGGAATTGCTGATGACTGCACCGATGCTGGTCACGCATTGGATCAACTGGCAATACCACGCGTCCGCTTGCGATCCGGATCGCCTCGGCAGCGGCAACAAAGTGCTGCACAACGTGGTAGGCGGTCACATCGGTGTTTTCGAAGGCAACGGCGGGGATTTGCGAATCGGCTTGTCCAAACAATCCTTGCACAATGGCAAGCAATGGATGCACGAGCCATTGCGTCTCACGGTAGCCATCGATGCGCCAAGAGCCGCTATCGAGCGCGTGATTCAGCAGCACACCGTGGTGCAACAACTGATAAATCACGGCTGGCTGCACTTGTGGCATTTCGGAGAAAAGGGACTCAGCCGTTACGCGGCGGGCGAATGGGCTCGGCTCGGACTGAAGGCTCAGTGATGTACTTTACGGGAGGACGATCATGAACCAACAAACAGCCTTGCTATGGGATTCCACTGGGGATGATATCGGAAGAGATCGATGGGACGAGTCCGCAACCTATTTCAGCCATCTCGACGCGCTGGAGGCGGAAGCACTGTTTATCCTGCGCGAGGTCGCGGCGGAATGCCGCAATACTGCGCTGCTGTTCTCCGGCGGCAAGGATTCCGCCGTAGTCCTGCATCTGGCGTACAAGGCGTTCCAACCGGAGAAGATAGGCTTCGTACTGCTGCACATAGACACCGGCCACAATTACCCCGAGGTCATCAGCTACCGTGACCGAATGGCCATCCACTATGGCTGTGAGCTGCGGGTGGCCGAGGTCGAAGACTCCATTCGGCGCGGGACGGTGCGCCTGCGCCATCCCCTGGAATCGCGCAACCCCCATCAGTCCGTTACTCTGCTGGAAGCTATCGCCGAACATGGCTTCGATGCCTGCGTCGGCGGCGCCCGCCGCGACGAGGAGAAGGCCCGAGCCAAGGAGCGGGTATTCAGCTTTCGCGACGAGTTCGGCCAATGGGACCCCAAGCGCCAGCGCCCGGAACTCTGGGAGCTATACAACACTCGCGTCCGCCCCGGCGAGAATATGCGGGTGTTTCCCATTTCGAACTGGACCGAACTGGACGTTTGGCAGTACATCGAACGCGAAGGTCTCGAACTGCCCTCGATTTACTTCGCGCATCTGCGTGAAGTGGTTCGTCGGGGTGGACTGCTGGCGCCGGTCACGCCTTTAACTCTGGTCCAGGATGGCGAGTCCGTGGAAACGGTGCTGTGCCGGTTCCGCACCGTAGGTGACATTCCTTGCACCGCGCCGGTGGAATCCAGTGCGGCCACGTTGGCGGAGATCATCCGCGAGACCATCGAGACTCGTATCACCGAACGCGGCGCGACCCGGCTCGACGACCAGGTGTCGGAAACCGCCATGGAACAACGCAAGAAAGAGGGGTATTTTTGATGAACCTCATTCCCAACGCCCTAGCCGCTTACGGGCAGCCCATCGCCCACGCCGCTGCAGGCACCCATACCGGACTATTACGCTTCATCACCGCAGGCAGCGTGGACGACGGCAAGAGCACCCTGATCGGCCGCCTGTTGTATGATTCGAAGAGCGTGCTTGCCGACCAGTTGTCGGCTGTAGCGCAAACTTCCCGGCGGCGCGGACTGTCGGAAATCGACCTGTCGCTGCTCACCGACGGATTGCAGGCCGAGCGCGAGCAAGGAATCACCATCGACGTGGCCTACCGCTATTTCGCCACCGCCCGCCGTAAGTTCATTATCGGCGACGCGCCGGGGCACGAGCAGTACACCCGTAACATGGTTACAGCCGCTTCGACGGCGGATGTGGCAGTGATCTTGGTGGATGCGCGCAAGGGGATCGTCACCCAGACCCGTCGGCATTCCTGTCTGGCCCGTTGGGCGGGAATTCCCCGAGTGGCCGTAGCGGTCAACAAGATGGATTTGGTGGACTACGACGCCGGGGTGTTCTCCGGGATCATGGCGGATTACCAGGATTTCGCCGGCAAACTGGGCTTAGAGGCGATCCAGTTTATTCCAATCTCGGCACTCAAGGGCGACAACGTCGTGGAGCAAGGCGCGGCCATGCCTTGGTACGATGGCCCGGCCCTGCTGGATTATCTGGGTACTGTTCCCGCCCTGCATGATCAAACCGGAAGACCTTTGCGCCTACCGGTGCAACGGGTGGCGCGGGTCGTGCCTGGCAACCGAGCGGTCGGGCTGGACGACGGCTTTCCCAAGGAGTTCAGGGGTTACCAAGGCACGTTGGGCGCCGGAATTCTGCGGGTGGGCGACAGGGTGCTGGTTCTGCCATCAGGCCGGGAGACCCGCGTCAAGCGCCTACTCACAGCCGGGAAAAGCCTGGAGCAGGCTCTGGCGGACAGTGCGGTCGTGGTGGAGTTGGAAGACGAACTGGATATCTCTCGGGGTGATATGCTGGCCGACCCTGCGGCGCCACCGCGCCTCGCCCATGAGATAGAGGCCGACCTGTGCTGGCTGTCTGAAACGCCTTGGCAACCGGCCCGCAAATACTGGCTGAAACACACCACCCGCACCTTGCGTTGCTTAGTTCGAGAATTGGTCCACCGGGTCGATGTGAACAGTCTCGACAGGATTCCCCATCCCACCGGAATGGCGATGAATGACATCGTCAGGGTCGAACTCAAGTTGCAACAGCCGCTCGTGGCCGATACCTATGCCGAAAACCGTGTCACTGGCAGCTTCATCCTCATCGACGAGACGACCAACGATACCGTGGGGGCGGGGGTGATTGTCTGATCCCGCCCTGACCGAAAGTATAGACCCCTTTGACCCGGTAACCGATATGCTGAAACGGGAAGGCGTGGTCATCAGCATGGATGGCCGGGGCGGGCGACAACATGTTCGTCGAGCCGGCTATGGCGCAGCGTCAAGCACGAGGACGTGTATTTGAAGGGCTACTCCTCGGTGGGCGAGTTGTTGGTCGGCCTGACGGAATGCTTTACCTTTTACACGGGCAAGCGTCTGCACCAGTCGCTGGGGCAGCAGACGCCCGATAGCGATAACGTGTATCGAAGCGGCGGCGCGAGTGAAGTCGAATGTGTAGCTCAAACTGACTGCTTTACTGTCTTGACTCAGCGGCCACTTATGAACTGCTCAACATCACCATCCAGGAAAATGTGCTGGCGCAGATGGACAACCTCCGCACTCACCCGGTGGTCGCCTCGGGGCTGGCGCGCGGTATACTGAAACTGCACGGCTGGGTCTACAAGATAGAAACCAGCGATGTCTTTGCCTACGAGGCTCCCAGCGGACAATTCCTCAAGGCGACCGATCAGCGTCCCGTGCTGGCCCGGCCACCAGAGCACCCGCGCCTCGCGAACAGCATTTGAAGGCCGATAAATAAGCCAACCCTTCCCACAGCGAGACCAACCTTATGGATGCCTCTACCGACGACAAAGAACTGCGCCGCTCGGTGCGTTTATTGAACTCTGTTCTCAACCGCGTATTGAAAGCTCAGGGGTGCGAAGCCATCGCCGAGCGGGCGGACCAGCTCCAAAAGCGCTTCGCAAGCCTGCTGCGGGATGGCAGCCCGGCGCGGCGCCGGCAACTCCAGGACGTCATTGACGAGATGGACGCCGAGACCACGGGCGAAGTTGTGCGCGTGTTCAACCGTTATTTCAGCCTGTTGAACATCGCCGAGGAATCCCATTTTCTCAATCAGCGCCTCCGGCAGGCCGAGCGCGGCGGCCACTACTGGCCGGGCTCGTTCCATGACACGCTGCTGAATCTACGCCAATCCGGCGTCGGCGCGGACCAGCTCCAGACCCTCCTCGATCAACTGCTGTACATGCCGGTGATGACCGCCCACCCGACGGAAGCCAAGCGGCGCACCATCAAGGGCGCGTTGCGGAACATCTTCGTCACCCAGGAGGCGGTGGCGCATGGCCGGCTGAAGGGCTATTTCCGCAAGGAGGCCATCGAGCGCCTGCAATGCCAGGTGCAGTTAATGTGGAAAACCGACGAAGTCCGGGCGCGCAGCATGGGCGTGGCGGATGAGATCGACACCGGGCTGTTCTATTTTCCGCTGTCGCTGTTTCGCGCCACGGCCAGGATGTACCGGAACCTGGAGCGCTCGGTAAACGATGTCTACGGGGAGGAGGCGCGCGGCATCCGGGTCCCCAGTTTTCTGCGCTTCGGCTCCTGGATCGGCGGCGACCGGGACGGCAATCCCAATGTCACGCCGGAAACCACCGCACTGGCGCTCAGGCTGCAGGCACAGACCATCCTGCAGGAGTACCTTCAACGGCTCGACACCCTGCGCGGCCAATTGTCCCAATCCTATGGTTTCTGCGAGCTAACGCCGGAGTTCGAGGCCGGACTTGCCGCTGACCGGGCCGCTCTTGGCGCGGCCACTGCAGAACTGGAACTGCCTTATCTGCAGGAGCCCTACCGGCACAAGTTGGTGCTGATGAAATACCGGATGGAACGCTCGTTGCGGCGGGTCAACCGGCTGATCGCCGGTGAAAACGAGCCGCTGGACAGCCTTGCCTATCTGTCCGCCGCCGAGTTCCTGAATGATTTGCGGGGCATCGATGTATCCCTGCGCGGCCATGGCGATGCCGATGTCGCCGGGCAGGATCTGGCGGACCTGATCCGTCTGGCTGAAACCTACGGCTTCCATTTGATGCAACTGGATGTGCGGCAGGAATCCGGGCGGCACAGCGACGCAGTTGCCGATATTTTCCGGGCCGCGCTGGGTCTCGACTATGCCACCCTGGACGAAGCCCAGCGGCTGCAAGTGCTGGGCGAAGCCATCGCCGCGCCAGGCGGGCTGATGTACGACCGGGCGGCGCTGTCCTCCCTGACGCGCCAGACACTGGAAGTCTTTGAAACCATGGCGCGGATGCGGCGCGAGATCGGCGGCGACTGCTTCGGCAAGTACGTCATTTCCATGACTCACCATGCCAGCCATGTCATGGAGGTGTTGCTCCTGGCCGTGCAGTGCGGGATGGCCGGACGGCTGGGCGGCCAGTGGTATTGCCATGTGGGTATCAGCCCGCTGTTCGAGACGATCGATGATCTCAACCGCATCGAGGAGGTACTGACTACCCTGCTCGACCAGCCGGTCTACCGCGAGTTGCTGGCGGCCTCCGGCGAGCGGCAGGAAGTGATGCTGGGCTATTCCGACTCCTGCAAGGATGGCGGCATCATGGCGGCGGCCTGGGGACTGTACCGCGCCCAGCAACGGGTGCTGGCCATCACCGGGCAGCGCGGCATTCAGTGCCGGCTGTTCCATGGCCGGGGCGGCACGGTGGGCCGGGGCGGCGGGCCGACCCATCAGGCGATCCTGGCGCAGCCCCCGGATACCGTGCGGGGACAGATTAAATTCACCGAGCAGGGTGAAGTGCTGTTCTACCGCTACAACAACATGGAAACCGCCGTGTATGAATTGACCATGGGCGCGACCGGCCTGATGAAAGCCAGCGTCAGTCTCGTGCAACCGGTCGAGGACACGGCGCCCGAATACCTGGCCGTGATGAGCGAGCTGGCCCGGCTGGGCGAACACACTTACCGGGGGCTGACCGAGCAGACCGAGGGCTTCCTCGATTATTTCTATGAAGCCACGCCGGTCGGCGAGATCGGCCAGCTAAACATCGGCTCGCGTCCCTCGCACCGGAAGGCGCAGGACCGCTCCAAGGCCTCGGTCCGGGCCATTGCCTGGGTGTTCTCCTGGGCGCAATCGCGGCAGACCTTCCCGGCCTGGTACGGCATCGGCGCGAGCATGGCGACCTGGTGCGCGGGCAAAACCGAGCGGCTCGACACCCTGCGGGCGATGTACCGCGACTGGCCCTTCTTCCGGAACCTCCTGAGCAACGCGCAGATGGCGCTGCTCAAGTCGGACATGGACATTGCCCGCGAATACGCCGGGCTCTGCGTCGACCCGTCGACCGGGCAGCGCATCTGGGAGTTGATCGCCGCCGAATACCGGCGCAGCGTCGACTGGATTCTCGACGTGGCGGAGATCGACCGGCTGGTGGCCGAAAATCCCGCGCTGGAAGGCACGCTGCAGCGCCGCGATGCCTATCTGGGACCGCTCAACTATGTGCAGGTCAGCCTGTTGCGCCGTTTGCGTGCCTCGGGCACGGATGAGCCCACGGCCAGTCCCTGGATGAAACCGCTACTCCGCACCATCAATGCGATCGCGGCGGGCATGCGCAATACCGGCTAGGGCGGTCTCCGACCCGAGCGCGGCCGGTATGGCCCGCTTCGCGAGACCGGCCGCGCGACCCACCGGATCATCCCAAACCCAGTCTTGATGGAACACAAAACCGGCATGACCGCCCATTCCGATTCCCGCCACCACGAGCACCTGCGCCATCTGATCTGGCTGGAGCGCCGTGATCTCTGGACCGTGTTCGCCTTCTCCGTGGGCGCGGGACTGATGGCGCTGGCCACGCCGATCGCGGTGCAAACGCTGGTCAATACGATTGCGTTCGGCATGCTCATCCAGCCCCTGGTCGTCCTGGTGCTGGTGCTGGTCGGCTGTCTGACGGTCTTCAATCTGCTGATCGCCCTGCAAATCTACGTGGTCGAAATGCTGCAGCGGCGGGTCTTCGTGCGGCTGGTAGGCACCATTACCAGCCGGTTGCAGCGCGTGACGCTGGCGGCTTTCGATGGCCACAACGGCCCCGAGCTGGTCAACCGCTTCTTTGACGTCATGACCGTGCAGAAGAGCGGCACGGCACTGCTGCTGGACGGCCTGGCCTATGGCCTGCAAGCCGTGATCGGCATGCTGCTGCTGGCGTTCTATCACCCGGTGCTGCTGGCGCTCGACATCCTGCTGGTCGTGTCGATCTTCGGTATTTTCGCATCCCTGCTGCGCCGGGGGGTCGAGACCGCCATTCAGGAGTCGCGGACCAAATACGCCGTTGCCGCCTGGCTTCAGGAATTGGCGCGGAATACCACGCTCTTCAAATGGGCCGGTGGTCTCCACCATGCCAGCGCGATCTCGGACCGGATGTCGAACGACTATCTCAGGGCCTCTGCCGCGCACTTTTCGATCGCCATGCGGCAGCAGGTAGGCCTCTTGATCCTCCACACCATAGCCAATACAGCCCTGCTCGGCCTGGGCGGCTGGATGGTCATCGAGCGGCAATTGACCCTGGGGCAGCTGATCGCCGCCGAACTGGTCGTCAACGCCATGATGGCGGGGCTGAGCCGGCTGGGTAAATCCCTGATGAGCTATTACGACCTGATGGCGGCCATGGACAAGCTCGGCCATCTCATCGATCTGCCGCAGGAGCGCCAGAACGGCGCGCCCCTGCCTCCGTCCAGCCTGCCGGCCAGCGTGACGCTGCACAAGCTGACGTTCACGCATGGCCCCGATCACCGGGCGGACCAAATGGTTCGTGGACTCTGCGCCAGCGCGGCGGCGGGGCAACGCATCGCCCTGTGCGGCTCCGCGGGTTCGGGCCGGGACACCCTGCTGGAAATCCTGATGGGGCTGCGCATGCCCGCCAGCGGGACAGTGCTGATCGACGGCTTCGACATCCGCGACCTGCAACTCGGTAAACTGCGGCAGGACATGGCGGTGGTCCGGAGCATGGAGATCATCGAGGATAGCGTGCTCGAAAATATCCGGGTCGGCCGCGAGAACATCGCCATCCAGACGATCCGCGACACCCTGGAAGCACTGGGACTGGCCGACGACATCATGGCCCTGGAGGACGGTCTCAACACCCCGCTCAATTATCTCGGCCAGCCCCTGCCCCCGGAAAAACTCCGCCGCCTGCTGCTCGCCCGGGCTGTGGTAGGCAAGCCCCGCCTGCTACTGTTGCACGAGACACTGGATGCCCTGGACCCAGAGGTCAGCGAACCGGTAATCGACTGGGTGTTGCGCCCCGAAGCGCCCTGGACCGCGATCGTCGTGACCCGGAACCCGGCGGTCATCGCGCGCTGCGACCGGCTCTGGCAGCTCGAGAACGGCCACCTGACCGAGACACCGGTTACACTGTCCCACCCAGCGACACAGGATTGAGCCATGGCGCGCCACGATTCCGGCTATGACGACGGACTGCTCCTGCCCGCCCTGGGCCTGACCGAAACCACCGGCTTCGCGCGCTTTCTAGCGCGCTCGCTGATCGGCATTTTCGTGCTGCTGCTGATCGCGCTGGGGCTGACGCCCTGGCAACAGAACATCACGGGCAAGGGCCGCGTAGTAGCCTTCGCGCCGATCGAGCGCCAGCAAACCATCCAGGCGCCGGTTGAGGGGCGGGTGCTGCATTGGTGGGTCAGGGAAGGCTCGCCGGTCAAGGCGGGCGACCGGCTGGCCGACATCACCGATAATGACCCGGAACTACTCTTCCGGCTGCAGGCGGAAAACGCCACGCTGACCGGACGTATCGTGACGATCCGCTCGCGTATCGGTGCCGTCGAGAATCAGCTCACCCAAGCCCGGCAGTCCCAGACGATGGCCCTCTCCGCCGCCGACGCCCGGATCAAAATGGCGGAAGAACGCTACCAGGCCGCCCGCGCCGCGCTGGAAGCCGCCCGCGCCGCGCTGGCCACCTCCCTGCTCAACTTCGAGCGGCAACAGACCTTGCAGGGCAAGGGCCTGGCCTCGACTCGCGCCTATGAGCTGGCACAACTCGAACAGGTTCAGCGCCGGACCGAGCAAGAGCGCGCGGAGGCCACGCTGGCCGCCGCCGCGAGCGAGGTGCGGGCGATCCGCTCCGACCGGCAAAAAGCACTGGCCGATACCGAATCCAGCGTTGAGAAGGCCCGGGGGGATCTGGCCAAGAGCCGGGAAGAACTGGCCTATGCGGAGGCCGAGAAACTCAAGCTGGACACCCGGCTGGCCCGTCAGCGCACGCAGACCGTCGTCGCGCCGCGCGACGGCACGGTCCTGCGGCTCGCGGTCAGCTCCAGCGCGGAATTCGTCAAAGCGGGCGATCCCCTGGCGGTGCTGATCCCATTCACGGCGGAACGGGCCGTGGAACTCTGGGTGGATGGCAACGACATGCCCATCATCACCCCCGGCCGCAAGGTCCGCCTGCAATTTGAAGGGTACCCCGCGGTGCAGTTCTCGGGCTGGCCGGAAGTCGCTGTCGGAACCTTTGGCGGCATCGTGGCGCTGATCGACGCCACCGACAACGGCCAGGGTGATTTCCGCCTGGTGGTACTCCCCGACGACGATGACGAGCCCTGGCCCAGCGAGCGCTTCGTCCGACAGGGCGTCCGGGCGAACGGCTGGGTGCTGCTGAACCGGGTCCGCCTAGGTTATGAATTGTGGCGGATTTTCAACGGCTTCCCGCCGATCATCCTGCCCAGTCACCCGGAACTCAAGAAGCCTGATGCCAAGCAGGACAAATCCGCCGGTTATGGCAAGGATGAAAAGTGACCAGACGGATTCTCCTTATCGGATTGTGCTGGGCCTGCACCGCCGCCGCTCTGGCGGACAGTCACCACGCCAAGACCCGGCCCCAGGGAAAAGCCAGCGAGCGCTATAAGCTTCACCTGGCCCCGCCCCCCGTGGCCGGTAAAACCCTCACGCTGGACACCGTCCTGCAATCGGCTATCGAAAGCTTCCCGGCCATGATCGCCGCCGCGCGGCGGCAAGATGCGGCGGCCGGGGGCAAGCTCGCGGCGGAGGGCGGCTTTGATACCAGCGTCAAACTGCTCCAGCGCTCTTCGGTCCTCGGCGCCTACCAGAACGAGAATTTCGATATCGGCTTCGAACAGCCCACCGCTATCTGGGGTACCACCTTCTTCGGCGGCTATCGGCGCGGGGTGGGGAAGTACCCGATCTACGAAGAGAAAAGCGAAACCGGGTACGCTGGCGAAGTGCGGGCCGGGGTGATCATCCCCCTGTGGCGGAACCGGACCATTGACCGCCGCCGGGCCAATCTCGCCCAGGCGGAGATCAATCAATTGATAGCGAGTCATGATTATGACGTCCAACTGCTCGAACTCCAGCGCATCGCAGCGCAGCGTTACTGGGATTGGGTACTCGCCGGCCGCCGCGTGGCCATTGCCCAGGACTTGTTGAACATCGCCGAGCAGCGCGATCAGGGCCTCAGGACCCGTATCGCCAGCGGTGATTTACCACCGATCGAGGCCACCGAGAATCAGCGCTCGATCCTGGAACGGCGGGAGCGGGTCGTGGCCGCCGAGCGGCTGTTGCAGCAAACCGCTATCCAGCTTTCTCTCTATCTGCGCACCCCGGATGGCGAACCGCAGTTGCCCGCGCCCGAAGACTTGCCGGATCACTTCCCGGAACCCGAGGTTCCTACCCGCCGGGAACTGACGGCCGCCATCGATGAAGCCTTGAATCGGCGTCCCGAGTTGAAGCGGCTTGAACAGCAGCGCAAACACGCTGAAGTCGAGCGGGACATGGCGCGGAATCAGCGCTCGCCGGGCGTCGATCTCGCACTGAGCGGCGCCCAGGACTTTGGGCCCAGCCGGACTGTTTTCGACACCAATTTTTCATTTGTTAACCGCACCGAGATGTACGCCGCAATCACGGTCGATTTGCCGGTACAACAGCGCGTTGCCGATGGCAACATCATGACCGCCGAAGCCAACCTGCAGCGCATCGCCGCCGACTATCAGCTGGCGAGCGACCGGATTGCCGCCGAAGTCAAGGATTCGCGCTCCGCCCTGGAGGCTGCCGCCAAGCGCCTCGGTCTCGCTCGGCAGCAACTGATCATGGCACGTGAGCTTGAGGACGGCGAACGCACCCGCTTCGAAGTCGGCGACAGTAATCTCATGTTCGTCAACCAGCGCGAACTGGCCAGCGGCGATGCCGCTATATCCGGCGCCGATGCCCTCAATGCTTTCTTCAAGTCCATGGCGGATTTCAAATATGCCTTGGGAGAAATTCTATCGCCTGATCCCCACCACAAACAGTGATTAGATCCCGTTAATCGGTACGCCATCGTGTGTTATTGATCAACGGCATATCCTGCGGTCAGCGATGCGGAGTCTGGTAATTAGAGCGTCACTACCTCGAACCCCCCGACATATCCACGGTTCGAGAACCGCCACGCGGGTAGCCAAGGTCGTCCATTACCGGGCAGCTGGCGCCGTCAGGCACTTGTCTCGCGTAACGGGTCCTCGCCGAACACCCGCAAACGCTTGGGATGGATGAAGACCGCTTCACCGCGCTTGAGGTCGATTCGGCTGAAGCGGTCGCGCGCCAGCTCGACTTCGACGATGCCCTGGCCATCGGCCCTGTCCAGTTCGATCCGTACCGTAGCGCCCAGCGCGCGGATATCGTGGACGACGGCGGGGATGGCGGTGTCACCCGGTTTTTCCCGCAGGATTTCGATTTCATATGGGCGGGCGTAGAACACGGCCGCATCCTGGCGTTCCGGCCCATCCGGCAGGGCCACCTGGGCCTCGCCAATGCGGGCGTGCCCGTCATGAACGCGGCCATGGAAGAGATTCACGTCGCCGAGGAACTGATAGACAAAGGGCGATG
>JAJRDJ010000160.1 GCA_028678445.1 Methylococcaceae bacterium | reverse complement strand
TTCTCCGGCGCAATTCCGTGAAAATGTCCAGATTGGTGGCTTGCGGCATCCCCAGGTGTCTCCGTATTTCAGGACTCTCGGGTCGCAGAAACGGGTTGGTTGAGCTTTCATCCTTCAATAACCTGGGCACCGTCGGCAGCCCTTGTTCGCGCGCCTTTTCCACCTCCCGCGCCCGATTTTGCAGTGCGGCGTTATCCCGCTCGACGGTCAGCGCAAACTGGCCATTGTTTTGCGTGTATTCGTGGGCACAGAAGATACGGGTTTCAGCCGGAAACTGGCGAAGCCGATCCAGGGATGCCCACAACTGTTCCGCCGTTCCGCCCAGCAAGCGCCCGCATCCCATGCCAAACAGGGTATCCCCGCAAAATAGCGCCTGATGGTCCGGAAACCAGAACGCGATATGCCCGCGGGTATGCCCGGGCAAGGCGAGCACATGGGCTCGAAGCGATCCGATGGCCACCTGATCGCCCTCACCCACGGCCTCGTCGAGTCCGGGGATGAGCTCGGTTCCCGCGCTGTAGCCCACAATCCGGCAGCCGGTTGCCTGCTTCAATTCGAGGTTGCCGCCGACATGATCGGCGTGATGGTGGGTATTGAGGATATACGTCAGCTGCCAGCCACGGCGGTGCAAAACGTCCAGCACCGCATGCGCTTCGGCGGGGTCGACTGCCGCGGTCATGCCCGTCCGGGCATCATGTAACACATAAATGTAGTTATCCCGCAATACGGGAAGCTGTACGATTTCCATTCTGGCTCCATTAAGTGATGGTGTTAAAGGTCCGTGCGCCGCGCGACAGGCCCGGTAAACGACTTACTGTACACTTAGCTTGGCCCGGGATATTCCGGAACATCTCAACGATTTAATACAAGAGGCAGGGTCAGCATGATTTTCTGGCGAGTCAAACCCCTCAATGACATTCTCGCGACGGCAGAGAAGAAAGGTCTGCACCGTTCCCTGGGCGCCTGGCAACTGACCTTGCTAGGTGTGGGCGCGATCATCGGCACCGGTATTTTCGTCCTGACCGCCGAGGCGGCCCAGAAAGCCGGGCCCGGCATGATGATCTCCTTCGTCATTGCCGGCTTTGTCTGTGGAGTGGCTGCTCTCTGCTATTCGGAATTGTCCTCCATGGTGCCCGTCTCCGGATCGGCTTATACCTATTCCTACGCGGTACTAGGCGAACTGATTGCCTGGATGGTGGGCTGGGCCCTGGTGCTTGAATATGCCGTCGCCTCCAGCGCGGTGGCCGTGGGTTGGTCGGGCTATTTCGTGGGTCTGCTGCATAATTCGCTGGGCATCGAGGTACCCGCCCTGATTGCGAATGGCCCCTATGCCGGCGGGCTCATCAACCTCCCCGCCGTGGTGATCAGCCTGTGCGTGACCGGTCTGCTGGTCATTGGCACCCGGGAAAGCGCGACCTTCAACGCCGTACTGGTGGCCGTCAAGATCACAGCCCTGACCGCCTTTATCGTGATCGCCTTTCCCACGATGAAAAGCGAGAATTTCCATCCGTTCCTGCCCCTGGGCGGTACCGGGACCGTTGGGGCAGCCGCTTCGATCTTTTTCGCCTATGTCGGCTTTGACGCGGTTTCGACCGCCGCCGAGGAAACCCGCAACCCGCAAAGGAACGTGCCCATCGGTCTGATCGGTTCGCTGGGGATTTGCACTGTTTTCTATCTGCTCGTTTCGGCCGGTGCGATTGGCGCGATTGGCGCGCAACCCCTTATTGATGCCGCCGGCCATGGCCTGCCGCCCGGTTCACTCGCCCTCGCCGAACAATGCCGCCAGCTGAGTGACGCGGGCACCCATCCGCTGGTGTGCTCCCGCGAGGCCCTGGCACTGGTACTACGTGAAATCGGCTGGGAGAAACTGGGCAATCTGCTGGGCCTTGCAGCCTTTCTGGCGCTGCCCTCGGTCATCCTCATGCTGCTATTCGGCCAGACACGGATTTTCTTCGTTATGGCGCGGGATGGCTTGCTGCCTGAAGTCCTGAGCCGGGTTCACCCCCGCTTCAAGACACCGCATATCGTCACCCTCATCACCGGCCTGGGCGTCACCTTCGCGGCCGCGTTCTTTCCGGTTGGCAAGCTGGCTGACGTTTCCAACTCAGGCACCCTATTCGCCTTCTTCGTCGTCTCCATCGCGGTCATGATGCTCCGGGTCAAGGAGAAGAATCGCCACAGACCTTTTACCACTCCCGCTATCTGGATAGTCGGCCCACTCGCGATGCTCGGCTGCGCCGGTCTTTTCTACTTCCTCCCCAGCGAGGCGCAACTGGTCTTTCCGGTGTGGGGTTCGATCGGGTTGGTCTTCTATTATCTCTACGGCTACCGCAAGAGCCACCTGGCCCTGGGAATTGTCACAGCCTCGGGTGGGGAAGACTTATTGGCAGAGGTTCGTCCGTTGGCCGATTTTGCCTCCGATGATGAAGTTTGAGCACTACTCGGTTATCTTTGTTATTTTGAGCTAGTAGTATGGCGCAAGATCCGGACTCCGCAGTATTTCAGTTGCACTGCAACCTGTATGGCCGCGTGATCATGGTTGATTACAGCTAACGCAAATCCCAATATGAAGTCTATTATAACATTTGTTACATAGGGTTACACCGCTACGATGTTCAGAGATAGAACTTGTGGGGTATAATGGAATTTATACAAGTATTTGATCGATGAATTAACGATTCCTCTTCACTTCGACACGAATAGTTATGAACAGAAAGATAATCATAGTTTTTGTTTTATGGTTCTGCAGCATAGCAGCATTAGCTTCTGAGTTGAAAAGAGAGATGTGTTTTGAATCCTATGGCCTTGTGGCTTACTTTGAGCTCTCCTCAGATCCCGTATTTATTTCAGAGGTAGAGGCCACAGCTCACTCATGGGCTTATCATACACATCAAATTGTCATAACAGCCAAGATAAAGAGACAGTAATGGATATACTAATTTTAGTTTTATTGGACATGGTCGCGATAGGGCTGGTGATGAAGCTGCTATGGATGGCACAGGATACAAGAAAGGCAATAGGTGGCATTTCGAATACAAGTCAAACTTATTCCAACAATCCACAGGAGACAAAGGAGAATATGGCATATATTCAACGTATGAAGTCAATGGAATTTGGGATTTTAATGAAAACCAACTGAACGCTGGACGCGCTGTAAGCTTCAATGATGTTACTAATTCTAATCTCACCAATCCGACCTACGCCAACAATATAAACAACGACTATGACATAGGCGTTGTCAATAAAATAAGCTGCAAACTATATTAAGTTGTGAAGAGATGAAGGTGGGAACCGTTTCAATCTAGAATTTGCATATAGCTATCTCTACATCTCCGTCTGTCCTGACCATAAGGACAGCCAATCATATATAATCCTTATCCCTAAAAAATTGCTAAACCCGCTAGGGTTTTCAAGATCAAGGTAAATGTCCTAGGGAGCTGCGGTTTTTCGCTACGGTTGTTACAGTTCTTGATTAACAACATACGACCTTTCCCAGGTATTCGGATTATATTGTCACCCGGTTCTATGTGACCATGCCATGTATTTTAATAACAGAGCGGTGTTGCTTGGCCAAGCTATCGAGCTGATGGGATGACAAGAGGCCATTTCTTGTCCCGGAACTCAATCTTGCTGTTGACCACAATTCGGTGATGGCTACGAAACTACCGCTGTTGAGGGATAATAAAAGCTTGTAACCATGAAGCTAAAATAATTCATGACACAACCGTCAATCATGGGCGGCAAAGCCCTTCACCGGTACTCTCAGATAGCTCCGCCGCGATGCAAAGCCGGGCTACATTCATGCACTGCCTTGATCATGGCGCCGACATGTTCGGGGTTCACGTCCGGCCAGACGCCGTGCCCGAGGTTGAAGATATGGCCGCTGCCCTCGCCATAGCGCTCGAGAATTTGCCGGACTTCGGCCCGTAAAGTAGGGATCGGCGCATAAAGCGCCTGTGGATCGAGGTTGCCCTGCAAGGCTACCAAGTCGCCCACCCTCGCGCGGGCATCGCCGATATCCGTGGTCCAGTCGAGCCCGAGAGCGTCATAGCCGCTGGCGGCCATCGCTTCCAGCCACTGGCCTCCACCCTTGGTGAAGAGGATCGCCGGAATTTTTTTCCCTGCACGCTCGCGCGTGATGCTGCTCAAGGCCAGTCGGGCATAGTTGAGCGAGAATTGCCGGTATTGCACGGGGGAAAGCACGCCACCCCAGGTATCGAAGACCATGATCGCATCCACCCCGGCGGTGATCTGGGCGTTGAGGTATAGGGACACCGACTCGGTGAGTTTGGCCAGCAGGATATGCAGCAACTCGGGCTGCTCATACATCAGCCCCTTGATCTTGCGGAACTCTCGGCTGCTGCGCCCTTCCACCATGTAGGTGGCCAGCGTCCAGGGGCTACCGGAGAAGCCGATCAACGGCACGCGCCCATCCAGCTCCCGCCGAATCAGCCGCACCGCATCCGGTACGTACCGGAGCGCTTTCTCGGGATCGGGGATGGGCAGTTGGCGGACGTCTTCAGCGGTCCGCACCGGTTTTTGGAACTGCGGGCCCTCGCCCTCGACAAATTCCAGCCCCAGCCCCATGGCATCAGGAATGGTGAGGATGTCGGAAAAGAGAATCGCGGCATCCAGCCGATAGCGCTCCAGAGGTTGCAGAGTGACTTCGCAGGCTAGTTCCGGCGTCGTGCAGAGCGTCATGAAGCTGCCGGCCTGCTCCCGCACGCGGCGGTATTCAGGCAGATAGCGGCCCGCCTGACGCATCATCCAGACGGGGGTACGGTCCACGGGCAGGCGTTGCAGGGCTCGCAGGAAACAGTCATTCTTGAGAACGGTCATCGGAGAATCCTTGAAAATGGCAAAGCGAGTAAGAAGCAGGGAGACGCCAGCATTGCAGCGCAGGAGTCTGGCGCGGCGACTCAGTTCCGTCCGTATTCCCGGAGCGTTTGCCGCAGTGGCTCGGTGGCCACAGGCATGGGCAAGGTGGCGCGTCCGATACGTTCCAGCAGGATGAGCCGCAGATGGCCCTCGACATTTTTCTTGTCGACGGCCATATGTTCCAGGAACGCATCGGCGTCCAGCTCGGGCGGGGGTTTGACGGGCAGACGAGCGCGCTGGAAAAGGGTCACGATGCGGCCGACATCGCCATCGCTCAACCTGCCCAAACGCCGGGACAGATCCGCCGCCTGACAGGTGCCAATGGCCACCGCCTCGCCGTGCAGCACCTCCCCATAGCCAAGACCGGTTTCCACGGCATGGCCGAAGGTATGCCCGAGGTTGAGCGTCGCGCGCTCGCCGGTTTCGCGTTCATCCGCGGCCACCACTTCCGCCTTGTTGCGGCAGGACCGCTCGACGGCATGGGCCAGCGCCTCCGGGTCCCGGCCCAGCAGCGACTCGATATGGGCTTCCAGCCAGTCGAAAAACTCCGGATCACGGATCAGCCCGTATTTGATGACTTCGGCGAGACCGGCACTCAATTCGCGGTCAGCCAGCGTGGCGAGCGTGGCCATGTCGGCAATCACGCATTTGGGCTGATAAAACGCGCCGATCATGTTCTTGCCACGCGGATGGTTGACGGCGGTCTTGCCGCCTACGGACGAATCCACCTGCGCCAGCAGGGTCGTCGGAATCTGAATGAAAGGAACCCCGCGTTGATAACTGGCCGCAGCGAAACCGGCCAGGTCGCCGATCACGCCGCCGCCCAGCGCGATCAGATGCGCGCCACGGCTGAATTTCAGCCGCAGCAACTCATCGAAAACGTGCATGGCCGAATCCATGGTTTTATAGGCTTCCCCATCCGGCAGGATCACTTGAGCGAGCTGGCGACCGGCAAACGCCTGGGCCACTCTATCCAGGTACAAAGGCGCCACGGTTTCGTTACTCACTATCAGCACCTGCCGGGAATCGACATGCCGGGCCAGCAGCTCGGGCTGGTCCAGCAAATTATGACCGATATAAATCGGGTAGCGCCGCTCTCCCAGTTCAACGGTTAGGGTTTTCATGATGATGGTGTCTTGCTTGCGCCCGTTCGTAGGCCCTGAGAATCTGCCGGACCACGCTGCGGCTGGAAGCCTGACCGGTATCGACGATATAGTCCGCCAACTCACGGTAGAGGGGTTCACGGATCTGGAACAGTTCCATGAGTTTCTGTCGGGGATTCTCGGTCTGCAGCAGCGGACGATTGGTATCCTTGTGGGTTCTTTCGAGCTGTTTCTCGACCGGACAATGCAGGTAGACGACAAACCCCCGATCCCTCAATAGCGAGCGATTCTCCGGAAGTTGCACCGAGCCGCCACCGGTCGCCAGAATGATGGGGTCGATGTCCGTCAGCTCGGCAATAGCTTCCGCCTCCCGCCTCCGGAATCCGGCTTCGCCTTCGTACTCGAAGATCATCGGGATGCTGACGCCGGTTTTCCGCTCGATCTCCTTGTCGCTGTCAATGAAATCGACGCCCAGCGTTTTCGCCAGCAGCCGGCCAATGGTGCTCTTGCCCGCGCCCATCGGGCCGATCAGAAAAATGCTGGTGGACTGTCGCATGCCGATCCAGGCTAAAAAAACCGGATGATATCATGGTGTTCGCCCCCTTCGGCGGCTGCGAAGCTTGGCCCAGACGGTAGGCGGCTTACCCGATATCCACCATGGCTACCGAAAATTTCGACACTGACCCGCAGGAAGCCCTGCGAATTCCACTCAAGGGCCGAGGCACGCTGAATAATCCCGATTCCCGCTATGGCGCGACCTGCAGCGAGCGGGTCGATGATGGCTGGGAACCCGCGGAGAAAACGCCACTCCGCACCACGGTGAATGTCGAGTCAACCCGCCGCATCATCAGCCGCAACACCCCACCCGATATCCCGTTCGAGCAGTCGGTGAACCCCTATCGTGGGTGCGAACATGGCTGCATTTATTGCTATGCCCGCCCGACTCTGCCTACCTGGGCCTCTCACCCAGACTTGATTTCGAGAGTCGTTTGTTCGCCAAACCCGACGCAGCGAGTCGTCTGCGGGCCGAACTCAGTCAGCCGGGCTGCACGCTTGCGCCTATCGCCCTCGGAGCGAACACCGATCCTTATCAGCCTATCGAACGCCGCTGGCGGATCACCCGAGAGATTCTGGAGGTATTACAGGAGTTCCTGCATCCTGTCAGTCTGACCTCCAAGTCCGGTTTGGTGGAGCGCGACATCGACATCCTCAGCGAATCGGCGCGGGACCATCTGCCGCAAGTGCAGATATCGCTGACCACTCCGAACCGCGAACTGGCCCGTACCCTGGAACCGCGTGCGGCCCACCGACGGCGCCTGTTAACCATACAGCGGCTGAGTGAAGCAGGAATCCCCGTGAAGTGCTGGTGGCGCCCGTCATTCCGGCGCTGACCGATGGTGAAATCGAAACCGTGCTGGCAGAAGCCGGGGTAGCCGGTGCGACAAGGGGCCGGATATACCCTGTTGCGGAAACCTCTGGAACTTCACGATTTATTCAGTGCTTGGCTGGAGGTTCATAGGCTGCTGCAGACAGGCCATGTACTCAGATTGCAGGCTGACTGTCTTGGAGGCAAGGTCTACCTGGCTAAGTTCGGTATCCGACAGACCGGGCCCAGGCTTTTGCAGACATGATCCGTCAAGGATTTCTGCGCAGCACCCGGCGTTTGGGCCTGACGCCCGCCGCGACTGAGCTGGATACGACACGGTTCCAACCACCAGTATCGGAGCCCTTGCTGATGGATCTGTTTGGCGATGAACGGCTTTCTGTGCAGCATAAAAAAGCCGGGATAAACCCGGCTTTATAGCGAGCGGGCTTCCGCCAGCCAGACCTTATGGAGCTGGGGCTGGGGTGACCGGCTTCGTGGGCGCTGGAACCGCCGGCTTGGCGGGTGCGGCGGCCGGAGCCGGGGCCGCTGGCTTGGCAGGCGCGGCGGCCGGAGCCGGGGCCGCTGGCTTTGCTGCTGGGGCCGACGCAGCGGGTGCTTCAGCCGGCTTGGGCGGAAGCTTGTTGTCGATCTTGGCCTTGGCCTGCAAATCCGTGATGTGTTCCTGCAATTTCTTGGTTTGCACCATGTTGCGCAGCTGGTCCTTCACGGAATCAAAGGGCGGTGGCGCCTGCTCGCGAGACTCTTCCCGCTGGATCACATGCCAGCCGAACTGACTTTGCACGGGAGTCCGAGTGGTTTCGCCGTTTTTCAAAGCGATGACGGCTTCGGAGAAGGGGGGCACCATCTGCTGTGGGCTGAACCAGCCCAGATCGCCACCCTTGTCCTTGGACCCTGGATCCTTGGAGAACTTTTTGGCCAGTGCATCGAATTTTTCGCCCTTGGCCAGTTTGGCAATGATGTCCTTGGCGGTCTGCTCGGTTTCGACGAGAATGTGCTTGGCCTTGTACTCGGCGTTCTTCATCGGCCCAACCCGTTCGTCATATTCTTTCTTGAGCTCCGCGTCGGTGACCTGGGCCTTGCTGATGTATTCCTCGGCAGCCGCCTGGGACAGCATCATGCGCTGGGCATTTTCGATCTTGGCCGCGAACTTCGGGTCTTTCAAAAGGCCCGAAGCGGCAATTTCCTGGCTCAGCAGTTCACGCTTGATCAGCTCCTCGACAATCTTATCCTCGGGGATGTTGTTGCCACCGCGCCGCTCATTGACCTCCGTAGAGAGAATTTCAACCGCTGCCTTGCTGATCGGCTTGCCATTGACGGTGGCTACCACTTCACCCACGGCTGCGACTTCCGTCGGTGCCTTGCTGGATGGCGTATTGGCCTTGTTGGCGTCACCAGGCTTGTCACAGCCCGAAGCCAGCAAGGCGAGCGTTACGGCAGTTGCCAGGGAATAGTTACTCATATGTCGTTTTCCTTAAGGTTGGGTTAATTCATTTGAGGTCAGCGCCTTGATCATCAGGGCATGAATATCCGTGCGCATCAGTTCGCCCAGCGCCTGGTAAACCATCTGGTGCCGTTGCACCAGAGACTTGCCGGCGAAAGCGTCGGAAACAATATAGGCGGAAAAGTGCCCTCCTCCGCTTTGTATCGCCCCCGCGTGACCCGCATGGGCGGCACTATCGTCAATAATATCAAGTTGGAGAGGCGCAAGGGCTTCCTGCAGCGCTAAACGGATTTTTTCGATACGGTTGCTCATTGGGGAAATACCTGTTTGAACGGTTTGACGGAGACCTGGGCGTATACCCCGGCCTCCCGGTAAGGATCCGCGTCGGCCCATTGCCGCGCGGCATCGAGACTGTCGAATTCGGCCACGATCAGGCTGCCGAGAAAACCGGCTGGACCTGGATCATCGCTGTCCACGGCAGGAAACGGACCCGCCAGCACCATCCGGCCTTGCGCCTGCAAAACACGGAGGCGCTCGAGATGCGCGGGCCGATGCTGTTGCCGCAAGGGCAGACTGCCGGGCTGATCTTCGCCGATAATCGCGTAGAGCATGGTCTACTCCTCCTCGGGATCGGCCTCGGGCAAATACCGCGAGAGATAGAACGACTGGAGCACGACAAACAGCACGGTCAATCCCAGCATGCCGAACAGCTTGAAGTTGACCCAGATGGCTTCTTCGAAGGTATATGCCACGTAAATGTTGACCGCGCCGATGAAGATGAAAAACGTGCTCCAGGCCAGGTTCAGGCGGCGCCATATCTCGGTGGGCAATTCGATCTGCGCGCTCAGCATGCGCTGGATCACCGGTTTCTGACCGATAAACTGGCTACCCAGGAAGACGATGGCGAACAGCCAGTTCAATACCGTGGGTTTCCATTTAATGAAGGTGGGATCCCGCAGGAACCAGGTCGCGCCGCCAAACACCAGAATCAGCACCAGTGAAATCAGATGCATGGGTTCGATCTTGCGTGTTCTGAGCCACAGGTAACCGACCTGCAGGACGGCACCGGCGATAGCCGCAAGTGTGGCCACATAGATGTCAGCCAGTTTGTAAGCGGCAAAAAACAGGACGATCGGAAAAAAATCGATCAGTAACTTCATGGTCCGGGATGTATCGTGTAGGGCTCGGGACGGCTATGCTGTCGGGGCTGGCCGCTTGAGAATTTCGGCCGTTGGTGTGTTCGCCGAGGCGGAGCAAGTCATTGGTTGCGTATAATGCCACAAAAATAAATCTCACCTAATCCCGGCATCGAGCAACAGTCTGCATCAAAAACCCGTCGCTGATGCCCCTAAGTGAACCATCCGCATCACGCCAGCCATAACCTGATGGAAGAACATACCCGCATCGAACTGGAGGCCGCGACTTTTCGCCACCTTGTCAAGCATTTGCAGGAACATGCCGACACCCAGAATATCGACCTCATGATACTGGCCGGTTTTTGCCGTAACTGCCTGGCCAAATGGTACAGCGCGGCCGCGGAGAGCCGGGGCCTGTCCATCGGCTATGCCGAAGCGCAGGAAATCATCTACGGGATGCCTTACCCGGACTGGAAAGAACGCTTACAGGCTGAAGCCACCCCAGAGCAGCTCGAAGCCTTCAAGGCCAGACAACAACGCGAACAGTCTGCCCAGTAACCGCAACAAAGCTGCCTGACCAGCCCGTATTCATCGCGATCCTTCCGGTTCAACCCAACCCCCACATACCCAATGACATCCCACTTACCCCCAGGCCCGGTCATGCTTGACGTCGAGGGCACGGCAGTCACCGCCGAGGAGCGGGAAAGGCTACGGCACCCGGCCACCGGCGGCGTCATCCTGTTCCGCCGCAACTATGAATCCCCCACGCAAATCACCGTGCTGGTGGCCACGATCCGGGCCACCCGGCCTGAGCTGCTGGTAGCCGTCGATCATGAAGGCGGTCGCGTCCAGCGATTCCTCGACGGTTTTACCCACCTGCCGCCGGCGGCGCGTTATAGCTCCCTGGATGACCCAGACTTGGTGGAAAAGGCTGGCTGGCTGATGGCGGCAGAGCTGCGCGCCATCGGTATCGATTTCAGCTTCGCGCCGGTGCTGGATGTCGAAAGCGGGATCAGCCAGGTCATCGGCGACCGTGCCTTCGGCACCGAGCCCGAAACCGTCACCCGGCTTGCGGCCGCGTTCGTCCGGGGCATGCATCGGGCCGGAATGGCCGCGGTGGGCAAACATTTTCCGGGACATGGCGGCGTGGTCGAGGATTCCCACCTCGCCCTGCCGGTGGACATGCGCCCCCTGAGTGAACTGGAACAACGCGATCTCAAACCCTTCCGGGTGCTCCTGGCCGAGGGGCTGGAAGGCATCATGCCGGCGCATGTCATCTACGAGCGGATCGACCCCCGGCCGGCGGGCTTTTCACCCTTCTGGATTCAGACCATCCTGCGCGGCCAGTATGGCTACACGGGCGCCATTTTCAGCGATGATTTGTCCATGGCAGGCGCGGCTTACGCGGGCGGGCCAGTCGACCGTGCGCGTCTGGCGCTGGAGGCGGGTTGCGATATGGTGCTGGTCTGCAATGCGCCCGGCGCCGCGGCCGAGGTGCTGGACGCCCTTGCCAACCTGCCGCCGGATCCGACCCGCACCGGCCATCTCGAGCCTATGCGCGGCCGCTTCCCTATCGACCGGGAAGCCTTGCTGGGCAGCATCGAATGGCGAGAAACCGCAGCCCGTATCGCAGCCCTCAACGAGACCGCGCCATGAACCTGATCGAGGAAATCCGCCGGGTCGTGGCCGAGTCAGAATGCCTTTACACCCGCGACGAGGTCAGCACCGCCGTCGCGGCCATGGCCGTGGCCATCACCACGCAACTGGCGGACGCGCACCCGGTCGTGCTGTCCGTCCTGAACGGCGGGATTTTTTTTACCGGTGAGCTGCTGCTGCGACTGCCCTTCCCGCTTGAACTCGATTCCATCAAGGCGGGCCGCTATCTGGGCGCCACCCGGGGGACGGCCATGCGCTGGACGCTGACCCCGGCCATTCCCCTCCAGGGGCGGACGGTACTGGTGGTGGATGACATTCTCGATGAAGGCATCACCCTGGCCGAGATCGTCCGCTACTGCCGCGAGGCCGGTGCCAGCCAGGTCTACACCGCTGTTCTCGTGGACAAGCAGATTGGCCGGGACAAACCCTGTCAGCCTGATTTTGTCGGCCTGACTACGCCAAACCGCTATCTGTTCGGTTATGGCCTCGACTACAAGAATCATCTGCGCAACTGGCCGGGCATCCATGCCTGCCATACGGTTTACTGAGGAACCCCCATGTCGTCCCTGACCGCCATCATCGGAGGCACCGGGCTTACCCGCCTCGATCACCTCACCCTCGAGGGCAGGCAAGCCCTGACCACCCCGTTCGGCGCGCCTTCGGCCGAACTGGTCTTTGGACGGCTGCACGGGCAAGCGCTCGTATTTCTCGCGCGTCACGGCGACCCGCACATTGTTCCGCCCCACAAGGTCAACTATCGCGCCAACATCTGGGCGTTGAGGGAGGTCGGCGTCACCAGCATTCTGGCGGTAGCCGCGGTGGGCGGCATCGGCGCCGCGATGGTGCCCGGCAAGATTGCCGTGCCGGATCAGCTCATCGACTACACCTATGGGCGGGCGCACACCTTTTTCGAAGATGACCTTGACGCCGTGACCCACATCGACTTTTCCCGGCCTTATACACCCTGGCTGCGCGAAAAGTTACTGAACGCCGGGAAGGTGGCCGGCATCGACGTGATCGACGGCGGTGTCTATGGCTGCACTCAGGGGCCCCGGCTCGAAACTCCGGCTGAAATCACCCGCATGGAAAGGGACGGCTGTCACCTGGTCGGCATGACCGGCATGCCCGAGGCCGCACTGGCACGGGAACTGGACATCGATTACGCCTGCTGCGCCGTGGTGGCGAACTGGGCGGCGGGTAAGCAGGCGGGCGAAATCACCCTGGCTGAAATCGAGGCCAATCTTGTCGCGGGCATGGCGGACCTCGCCACCGTTCTGCAGCATTGGGTGCAATCCTGACGCCATACCCCGGCGGCCAGCCGCGGGGCCCGGTAGCGCCCTCGCCCAGCCTGACTACAATCGCCCAGCCCGGGGGCACCCCATGCTGAGCCAGGCAATAGACCAGATTATCGCGGCTGTCGGGCTGGTCCTGTGGGGCAAGGATCAGCAGGTCAAACTGGCGCTGGCCTGCATGCTGGCGCGCGGGCACCTCCTGATCGAGGACCTGCCCGGCATGGGTAAAACCACCTTCGCCCACGCGCTGGCCGCGGCCATGGGACTCAGCTACAAGCGCGTGCAATTCACCAGCGACCTGCTGCCCGCCGATATCCTCGGCATGCAAATCTTCGATCCTGAAACCCGCCGCTTCAGCCTGCATCCGGGGCCGGTGTTCACGCAGCTACTGCTGGCCGACGAAATCAACCGCAGTTCGCCTAAAACCCAGAGCGCCTTGCTGGAGGCGATGGAAGAGCAACAGGTCAGCATGGACGGCAAAACCTTCCCCTTGCCCGAGCCATTTTTCGTCATCGCCACCCAGAACCCCCTGCATCAGGCGGGCACCTACCCGCTTCCCGAGTCGCAACTGGACCGCTTCCTGATGCAACTGACCCTGGGCTACCCCGAATCCCGCATCGAGCGGCGCCTGCTGGAAGGGGCCAATCCCCGGGATCGCCTGGCGGGTATTCTGCCCGCCGTAGTGCTGGACGACTGGTTCCTGCTTCAGCAGTCGCTGGCCTCCATCCACGTTTCCGATAGTGTCATGGATTATGTCCAGCGTCTGGTCGATTTCACGCGCCATTCCGGCCTCTGTCAGTGTGGCCTTTCGCCGCGCGCCGCCGTCGGGCTGATGCAATGCGGCCGTGCCTGGGCGCTGATCCATAAACGCCAGCATGTTCTGCCGGAAGATATTCAGGCGGTCTTCGCGCCGGTGGCAAGACACCGCTTGCGTGCCCCGATGCGTGGCGGGGTGCAGACCGATGCGGCCCGCGTCGTGCTTGATCAGGTGGACGTGCTGGGCTGATGCGGCCGGGCGCCAGGCCACCCCCAAAGAAGTCCCCGTCAGGCCTGTCATTCATGGCCTGGCTGCAAAGGCCCTGGCGGCGCCGCTTTCATCGCTGGGTGGAACGCCGCATCCCGCCGGCCCCGCAGATCACGCTCCACCAGAAAAACCTCTTCATCTTTATTTCCAGGGAGGGCTGGGCCTATCTGGGGGTATCGGCACTGGTCTGGATAGGGGCGACGAACTTCCAGAATAACCTGGTGCTGGCGCTGTGTTTCCTGATGCTGGCCATCCTCTTCGTGGCCATCCACCAGACCTTCGCCAATCTGAGCGGGCTCACGCTAAGGTGTGTCGCGGCGGAGCCGGTTTACGCTGGAGACGTTGCGCAGTGCATTATCGAGCTGGAATCGAGCACCGATCGCCAACAAATCGAACTGGCCTTTCCGGGAGAAGCCGCCACGCTTACCTCGGTGGCGGGTCGTGAACCGAACCACGTGCATTTATCCGTCACCACCCGCCAGCGCGGCTGGTTCCAACCTGGGCGTTTTCGCCTGCAAAGCCGCTATCCGCTGGGCATCATCCGCTGCTGGAGCTGGCTGGACCTCGGCGCCGCAATACTCGTCTATCCGCGACCGCTGGCTACGGATGACCCTCAGCTTCCCGACGACACCGCCGGGGATCAGGGGTCCGTCGTGGCGGGTTCGGAGGATTTCTTCTCCCTGCGTGCCTACCTGCCGGGCGATGCCCTGTCCGGCATTGCCTGGAAGCACTACGCGGCGGGACGGGGGCTCCTGGTCCGGGAACAGGTTGATTACCGCGGCGCGGAACTGTGGCTGGAGTATCAGGCGCTGCCGGATGTCGACCCCGAAATCCGGCTCTCTAAGCTCTGCTTTCGCGCGCTGGAACTGGCCACAATCGATCTGCCCTTCGGACTGCGCCTGCCGCACGCGGTGATCGAGCCGGGAACTGGCGACGTGCATCTGTGGCAGGTGCTGCGCGCCCTGGCGGAGTGTCCGGTCTGATGCCGGGTCAGACCATCGCCCCGGCCGCGCAACTCTCCCGCGTCGCCCTCCTTTACCTGCTGGCAACGCTGGCGGCGGGCGTGGGGTTGCTGGCGCTGGAGATGCCGGTGTGGATCACCCTCGCGGGCGCCGGCTGCCTGCTCTGGCGGCTGATGATCCACAGTGGCCTGTGGTCGTTTCCGAGAGCATGGCTGAAGGCCCTGCTGGTCGTGGGCTGCTGCACCGGCATCGCCCTGGAATACCGCTCGGGACTGTCGCTGGAGGTATATGTCGCGCTCCTGGTCAGCGGCCTCTCGCTCAAGGCGCTGGAGGTCTATCACAC
>JAJRDJ010000159.1 GCA_028678445.1 Methylococcaceae bacterium | reverse complement strand
GAAACTGTCCCGAGAATAACCCATCACCTTGCATGCCTGACTGACATTTCCCAACTGCTCTGCCAGGCGTAACAACCCAACGTTCTTTTTGATAATCTTCTCGTCCTTTGTGTTGCTGACAGTGCTCATAATATATTCTACTTGATTTATCCGGAATGTCAGAGTAAGTTCTAACTACTACACATCAGCGCAACAATCGCTTTCTTTCTTCCCCGCCTAGCCGCCAACTGATGGTATTGAGCTGACAAATAGGTGTTTTTGGTGTGAGCAGCAGCATGCGCAGCCTGGGCCAAGGCCGACCCCAGAGGTTTGTTCCCCTGCCGAGTTCGCCCCGAGCGACGTTTCCCGGCACTCTCGTTATTACCCGGCGCAACCCCAGCCCAGGATGCCAAATGATCCGCCGAAGGGAAACGACTCATGTCCGTCCCAATTTCGGCCACGATAGCTTCGGCGGTCGCCCGCGTCACACCCGGGATTGTGTCCAGCAAAACGACCGCTTCTTCAAAAGGGCGGCAAGAGGTTTCGATTTCCTGATCAAACCGGGCAATCGTCTCGTCAAAGCTATCGATCTGACACAGCAGCTCCGTCAACACGAAGCGATGATGAGGCTTCACGCGACCTTCCAGGGCCTTGACCAAATCTTCCCGCTTCTCTCGCAAACGACCTTTGGCCAACGTCGCCATTTGTTCGGGGCTGGCGTGACCTTCGATCAAAGCTTCCAGCATCGCACGCCCAGAAACACCCATAACGTTCGTGGCTACACTCGCCAGTTTTATATTGGCGCTTTCCAGCACTTTTTGTACCCGGTTGATAAACGTCGCCCGTTCTCTTACAAATGTGCTGCGGAAGCGAGTCAACTCGCGCAACTCGCGCTGTCCAACCGGGGGAATGAAACTGGCTTTCAGCAAACCGTGCTGCATCAATTCGGCAATCCATTCGGCATCACCCTGATCGGTCTTCCGGCCGGGCACTTTGCTGAGATGCTGAGCGTTCACCAGCACCACTTCGAAGTTATTCTCCAGGATGTTGAAGATCGGCTTCCAGTACTCCGCCGTGCTTTCCATCGCCACGTGGGTTACCTCATGGCTCATCAGCCAATCCGACAGCATCAGCAAGTCAGCCGTCATGGTTCCAAAACTACGCCGCTCCTGGTGCCAACTATCGTCCAGCCTATGCACGATGATCGCCGCAACCACCACCTTCTTGTGCACGTCCAACCCGGCCACTCGTTCATAGATGATCCTCATAGCTCCTTCACTCCCTTCTTCTGGATGTTGGCTGACGTGGACACCTGTGCGAACAGATTCTGTTCTACGTGCTTCCCACTTGGGGAGCGACAATTAGGGGTGCCTGCAGGCGTCCCGGTCCAACTTCGTGTCAGGCTCATTGGCACCAATCACAAATCGACCTCTAGGTCAGCCTATCCGTGTTATACCACGTCATTTTCATCCTTTGGGGTGAAGGTAGTTCATGACAACTTCGTGTGTTAAGGTTGTCCTCTCACCCTATGGCTTTCTCACCAGCGGCAGGAAAACCTTCACCTGGGCTGGCGCACCACCCGCCCAGAAGCCCCCATTCAGCGTGTAGCTCCCTCCGGTCATAGCGCCGGCGTCCGCCTGGCCGATGGTGCCGTTTAGGGTGAAATTGCCTCCGGAAGACGCCCCGCCCCCGCCATCGATGCTGAACCAGGGGATGTCGAAAGCCAGCAGGGCGTCCGTCTGCGCCAGCGCGCCGCCTGCCAGGACGAGCAGCAGGATGGCGAGTGTGATATCTGTAATTTTATTGCAAAATGGTGGATATTATGCTAAAGTAAAAATGAGTTCCGCCACAACCAGCATCCCTCTGAAATGAGAATGTTGGTAATAATATTCGAAGGGGATTTTAAGTATAACTGTCCGGGTCTGCCGCCGATTGAGGTCCAATCCCTCAAGTACTGGTGGCAAGTGTTCTATGACCTGCACATGAGCGAGGCCGTTGACTACGGGAATGCATACCTGTTTACGCCAGCTCACTCGAAGTACAAGGGCAACCAGATTCTGGTGGAGGCGATCTTAGTCTGCAAGGCAATGTTCTGGGATGGGGTTTCTACTCGAGATACCTGGCTTGTCATGCTACACAACCGGTCCGCTGACGACGAAAAGCCCTGGGGTGGTAAGACTGCCTCTGGTCTGACGCGGATCGAGTCACATCTGAGGCGCGCCCGACACCGCAAGCCACGACGGCGGACCAGCAGGCGGCAGACGACGCACGCGCCAGCCAGGCTCTGGTGCTGACGACAACAGCCACGCCAGCATCCCACAGCCAGCACGCAACACCAGCGAACGACATGGGGAACCACACAATGCATTCAAACCTAGCCGACACATCCAAGAAGATCAGTGCGCGCAATACCCAGATCACGATGAAGGAGTTTAACATGAGCAAGGCTATGTTTACCCGAGGTTGGACCCTGGTCATCGGCATAATTCTATTGGCCGTCACCATATTCGCGCCTGTCGAAAGCCGACCTGTCTCGGCTCAGACCGCGCGGGAAGCCATTGCGTCCTTTCGCTCCAACGGCGAGACCGGCGACGAGATCCGGCTGATTAACCCGTATGGAACAGAAATTTCTCAATTCGCCTGGCAGCCCGGCGCCCGCGGTCTGGTTATTACTCCAACCCTCAGCATACTTGAAAATCGTTCTCCGATCGTTGAAAACCGGATCTATTTACCCTTACTCGTCAAAACCTTGCCCTGCAACGTCGGTGCGGTCCAGGGCAAGGTTTTTGATGATAGGAATGAAAATGGCATTGATGATAACGAGGGGGGGGTGAGTGGGGCCGTGATCGGCCTCTACGATCTCTCCGACCAATTGCTAAACATACCGAATAATCCGAAAACTACCGGTGCGGATGGGCAGTTCAGGTTCGACGGACTCGCGCTGGGGAACTACAGGGTGAAGGAAACTGTCATTCCTCCTGGGGGTATCGCCACCACGCCGGTGAATCTGACCGTCAATTTGCTCGCGTGTCAAACAGCTTACGTGACCTTTGGTGTCCAGGTGCCGCCCCCCGATCCGATCACTGTCGCGCCGGACCTGGATCCAAGCATAGTCACGAGTGTGATCAGCGCCACTCAATTCCTGTACACGGGCAGCAATCCTATCCAGACAGG
>JAJRDJ010000158.1 GCA_028678445.1 Methylococcaceae bacterium | reverse complement strand
GTTCGGCGGTCAGCGAAGCGATCGCGCGCGGCAGCGTCAAGGCGCCTTCCTCGACCAGCTTCAGCACCAGCGGCAGCAAGGTTTGCAGAGCCGCCATGCCGGGTTCGGTCGCGGGGAAGGCATCCAGTTTGGCGTCCGGTTCGTGCGGCTGATGATCGGAGCAAATGGCCGCGATGATTCCGCCCTGCACCGCGTCGCGCAGCGCCTCACGGTCGTCCGGGCTGCGTAGCGGGGGCCGCAGATGGTAGTGGGCGTCAAAACCTTCGATGGCCTCCTCTGTCAGGTGTAACTGATGAGCGGCCACATCGGCCGTCACCGGGAAGCCTTTTTCCTGTGCCCGGGCCAAGGAGCGCATCGCCCGGGCGCTGCTCAACTGGGCGAAATGCACATGGACTCCGGTATGCTCGATCAGCGCCAGTACCTGCGCTACCGCTACCGTCTCGGCGGCATAGGGAATTCCGCGCAAGCCCAGGCGAGTGGCAACCGGACCTTCATGCACGCAGCCCTCATCGGCCAGATATTCATCCTCGGGACGGACGATCACCAAAAGATCATGGCTCGCCGCGTATTCCAGTGCCCGCCGCAGCACCAGGGGATTGGCCACCGGCGCATAGGCATTGCTGACCGCCCGGCAACCGGCCAGACCGAGGGCGCTCATCTCGCTGAGATCCAGACCCTTGAGACCCCTCGTCAGGGCGCCTACCGGCAGTACGCGCAGGCTACCGGCCGCCTTGGCCTTGTCCTGAATCAGTTGGACTACCGCCGGGGTATCAATGACCGGGCTGGTATCGGGAGGCTGACACACGGTGGTGATGCCGCCTGCCACGGCCGCCAGGCTCTCGCTGGCAATGGTGGCCTTGTGTTCGAAACCGGGTTCGCCCAGTCGCGCGCTGAGGTCAATGAAGCCGGGGCAGACGATCTGGCCGCCGGCATCAATATCAAGATCGGCGGCGAAGCCTTCCGGCCGGGTGCCCAGGGCCAAAATGCGGCCCTCGGCAATGTAAAGGTCGAGCGGGGCATCGATATCTTGTGTGGGGTCGATGACCCGGCCGCCGCGGATGTGGATGCGCGCGTTCATGCCGGTTTCTCGCCCAGGTCGCGACGCATGGCCATGGACATGATGGCCATGCGAATTGAAATGCCATGCGTGACTTGTTGCAGAATGACCGAACGATGGCCGTCGGCGACCTTGGAATCGATCTCCACGCCACGGTTGATGGGGCCTGGATGCATGACGATGGCGTCCGGTTTGGCTCTGTCGAGGCGCGCCTCGGTGAGGCCGAAGCAGGCGTAGTACTCGTGCTCGCTGGGGATAAAGGCGCCGTTCATGCGCTCGCGCTGCAGCCGCAGCATGATGACGACGTCCGCGCCTTCGAGACCGTTGTCGAGGCTGTGGAACGTTTTTATGCCCAGGGTCTCGATTCCGGCGGGCAGCAGAGTGCGGGGGGCGACCACGCGAATTTCTCGGGCTCCGAGGATACGCAGGGCATGTATCTCCGAACGTGCGACGCGGGAGTGCAGGATGTCGCCGACGATGGCGACAGTCAACTGGCTGAAATCGGCCTTGTGCTTGCGGATGGTGAAGACATCGAGCATCGCCTGCGTGGGGTGGGCATGGCGGCCGTCACCGGCATTGATGACGCTGATGTGCGGTGCGACATGCCGGGCGATGAAATGCGCGGCGCCGCTCTGGGCATGCCGCACCACGAACATGTCGACATGCATGGCCTCGATGTTGCGGATGGTGTCGAGCAGGCTCTCGCCCTTGGAAGTGGCCGAGGTAGCGATGTTGACATTCAGCACGTCGGCGGACAGCCGCTTGGCCGCCAGCTCAAAGGTCGTGCGGGTGCGGGTGCTGGTCTCGAAGAACAGGTTGACGATGGTCTTGCCGCGCAACAACGGGACTTTCTTGACCGTTTGTTCGGTAACGCTGGCGAACGACTCGGCGGCGTTCATGATGGATTCCAGCAGCTCCCGCTTCAACCCCTCCACCGTCAGGAAGTGGCGCAGTTGACCGCGTTCATCCAGTTGCAGGTCCGCGACTGACATTTTCTACACCGAGTGGATGGACAAGGACAGCGGGTCGGGGCCGGTCAGTTTGATGCACTGGCCAGGTGAGAGCTTGAGCGTGCCACCGACACAATCGGGACGCAGCGGAATCTGGCGGCCATCGCGCTCGATGAGCACGCCCAACACCACCTGCGCTGGCCGGCCGTAATCGAAGATTTCATTGAGTGCCGCTCGTATCGTTCGGCCGGTGAAGAACACGTCGTCGATCAACAGGATATTGCGACCCTCGACCCGGAACGGTAATTGGCTTGGCTGCACGCGCGGATGCATGCCGATGGCCGAGAAGTCGTCCCGGTAGAAGCTGATGTTCAAGCGGCCCAGGGGTTCACGGATATTCAGGCGCGGGTGAAGCCGCTCGGCGATCCAGGCACCGCCGCTATGGATGCCTATCATCACCGGATCGCTCAGTTGCCGCCGGGCAATTTCATCACGCAGGGCGCTTTCCAGTGTGTCCAGCAGAGCGTGGGTATCGAGCGTGTCAGGCATCGAGAGACCCCTTGGGTGCCGTGTGGTCCAGCCAGGTTTGCAGGATCAGCATGGCCGCGAGTTCGTCCTTGATGGCGGCGAATGGCACTGATTTTCTGGTTCGCCGGCTGTAGAAAAGGGACTGGGATTCCCGGGTAGACAGCGCCTCATCCATTTCATAGACCGGACGCTGATAGCGCACTTCCAGGTCCAGGCAGAACTGCCGAATAAGCGCGATGAGTGGATTTTTCGCTTCCGACTCCACCAGTGGGTGCGGAACGCCGACCACGAAAGCCGTGGGCTGCCAGGTTTTGACCAACCGGGAAATGGCGTCCCACAAGGCTTCCGGGTGAGTGGAGCGGATCGTCTCCAGCCCGGAAGCGGTACCAGTGATGCGCTGCCCCACGGCGACGCCGGTATTTTTTCGGCCAAAGTCAAAACCCAGATAGGTTGCGTTGCCTTTGGGTTCGGGTGGTGCCGCGGGACCGGAGGAATCAGCCATGTCCGGCCTGCATGGTTAATAGCGAAATGTCGACGCCCATGAGTTCGGCGGCAGCTTTCCAGCGGTTGGCGGCGGGACGGGTGAAGATGATTGAATGCTCGGCCTCGGCGTTCAGCCAGGAATTCTGCACGATCTCCTGTTCCAACTGGCCCTTGCCCCAGCCGGCATAGCCCAGCGCGAGCAGGATTTTCTGGGGGCCCTCGCCACGGCTGATGGCTTCGAGAATGTCCCGGGAAGTGGTCAGCCAGAGATGCTCAGCCACCTTGAGGGTGGAACCCCATTCACCCATCGGCTCGTGCAGGATGAAGCCTCGCTCCGGCTGCACGGGACCGCCCAAATACACCGGCATCCGGCCCAGCACCTCATCGTTGAGCTCGATATCCATCTGACTCATGATGTCTTTGAGCGTCAGTTCCGAGGGCCGGTTGATGATGATACCCAGAGCTCCCTCGTCGTTGTGCTGGCAGATATAGGTCACCGTGCGGGCAAAGAAAGGGTCGCTCATGCCGGGCATGGCGATCAGGAAGTGATTGGTCAGGTTGGCGATGGGTTCGATCATGGTCAATAGTATCGGCGGATGGCCATGGGGGTGCAAGCCGCAACCGCGGCTGGCTGCGTAAGGCAGGCCCTTCTGCGGGGTAACCGGGGTGTTTGTTTATCGGGGCCTGGTTTCCAGCCGGTAATTGCTGTCGAACCGCCAGGTTCGGGTAATGACGAGGACGTCCACGTCCTGTCTGATCTCCTCGGGTAGTGGCGCGAAGGGGGTGGCCAGGTTGACGATGTGCCGCGCTGCCTCATCCAGCACTGCATATCCTGAGGACTGTTGTAGCTGAATGGAATAAACGCTGCCATCCGGCTTGATGCCCACGGCCAGCACCAGCCCGCCCGACAGCTTGTCGCGCCGCGCTTCGTCGGGGTAATTCAAATTGCCGATCCGCTCGATTTTTTCCTGCCAGGCCTGTTCGTAGGCGGCGATGACCAGCCGATGCGTCTGCATCTCCTTGGCGTAGACGATTTTAGTATTCAGCAGCTCGGCGTTGCGCTGGCGGTTCATGTCCGCTCCGACCTCGGCAATCTGCTGGCTCAGAAGCCCCGCTGAAAACTC
>JAJRDJ010000157.1 GCA_028678445.1 Methylococcaceae bacterium | reverse complement strand
GCAGCGGCGGACGTTATCGAAGGTATAGTCCTCTGCGATGCTGGCTCGCCAGCCGTCGGTGCCGAAGATGATGTCGGACATCTAGAGCCTCTCATGATAGTTTCCCGCACTGTTAATCGTTCATCAGTCATGCCGTTCGCGGCATCCTCCGATTCCACATTACGCTCGTCACAAGACATAACCCATCGTTTTGGCCCCCACATAACACAATTCCGTGATCTTAGTTGACCATGGATAGGAAGCAATGGCTTGACCGGTCATGGTGCTCGCCAGTTGATCCCTCAATCGTGCGCGTTCGGTGCAGTCGTGCCATGCTTCTTGACAGCGCGTCCAATAGCTTTGATAAACCTTGATTGGGTCTCCGGGCGACCATCCTACCACCTCACCGTCAATGACAATATAGGAATCGGGCATCAGAAAGTGGCAGAGCTTGCTAGCAAAAACTGGACTGCTCGCACCTTTGATTTCGACTGCAATGCGATAAAGGTCTTCCAGCGCATTCCAGGAGGCCAATGATAAGTCGGGGTCCGCACCACCATAAGCAGCGAGAACGGCCGTACGAGCCGAGGCCATCTGTTCTAGTCTCTCCCGGCCTTGCTGGTCAATGAATTCCTTCGTTTTTGGGCGGATGGCTCGCCAGGCGGACAACTCCTCGAGTGCGCGATTCCAGAACATCAGAATACCTTTGGCTTTGAGTACTGCCAACTCCCGATACAGTGAGTTATGGAAGTCCTGCGGCCAATCGGGTCTGGAGTGCCAAACCTCAATTCCTGCACGAAGCGTATCTTTGGTAGCGAAAGGCATTACCCGTCTCCACGTCTACTCAGGCATCCATAGGCGGTCTCCCACAGAATCATGTCCCTGCTGGCTGAAGAACCGGTCTGGAATGCGCCGACAGATCCAGGACTACCTTGCCGATGACATGGTGCGGCAAGCGCAGGCGCACCCCCCATCGTTCAGCCAGGACAGGATACGTCTCCAAAATCGCCCGACGGCGCACATCCGGGTAATCTTGATCGCTGAATGGTTCTCCCTCAGCCAGCCGGTGGAGTTGCCCGACAAACCACGCCGGCGCAAGGTCAGCGCCAAGCTCGACGGCGGTAGCCTCGATCAACACCCCCAGACGACGGGCCAAGCCGCGCTGTCCGGCCTGTGCCAATAACATCGGCCAATTCAGCCCCTCGCGCCTGGCGATCAGGATGGCCGCGACCTCAGCGGGGCTGGTTTCGCCGCGTGCCCGTTCCACCAGGTCAAGGCACAGGTCTTCGGGCGCCACAAAGGCCAATCCGTCAATCATCTGGCGTCGCCGGTGGCGCCCAGGTTCCAGAGTCGGGTCCAAGATAATGGCCTTCTGCGTCGCACAGATCTGAGCCGTGGTGGGCAGAGTCTCGAACACCGCACACCCATCTCCGAACAACTGCCGCCACGCCGACGCATCCGTCGCATAGACCTGAATCGAGGCCAGGTTCTCCAGCGGAGTCAACCAGCGATGGTATTGGTAGGTCGCCTGGGAACCGATGATCAAATAGGATCTATCGATCCCGATCAATCGGGCGGCCAGCCAAGCCAGGCGTTGGCCAGGTGCGTGCGTGTATGCAACACTCATCGCATACCCCCGATCACCCCACGTGCGGCGTATGGTTCCCCATCTGCTGCAATCCAACCAGATCAGCGTCCACCATGATGCGCGCCAGGTCGGCGAAAGTGACCGATGGCTCCCACCCCAGGATGCGCCTTGCCTTGCCTGGGTCGCCCACCAGCAGATCCACCTCGGCCGGGCGGTAGAATTTGGGGTCGACGACGACGTGCTTTTCCCAGTCCAGCCCGACATGATCAAAAGCGACCTGGCAGAACTCGCGCACGGAGTGGGTTTCGCCGGTCGCGACCACATAGTCGTCCGGGCGATCCTGTTGCAGCATCAGATACATGGCGCGCACGTAATCGGGCGCGAACCCCCAGTCGCGGCGGGCCTCCAGGTTGCCCAGGTACAGTTCGTCCTGCAACCCCAACTTGATGCGCGCGACCGCGTGGGTGATCTTGCGCGTGACAAATTCGAGCCCGCGGCGCGGCGATTCATGGTTGAACAGGATGCCGGAGCAGGCGAAAAGATTGTAGCTTTCGCGATAATTCACCGTGATCCAGTGGCCGTAGACCTTGGCCGCGCCGTACGGGCTGCGCGGGTAGAACGGCGTCGTCTCGCGTTGCGGCACTTCCTGCACCTTGCCGAACATCTCGGAGCTGGACGCCTGGTAGAAACGGATCGAGCGGTCAGCGATGCGAACAGCATCCAGAATGCGGGTGACGCCCAGCGCGGTGAACTCACCGGTGAGCACCGGTTGTGTGAAGCTCGTTGGCACGAAGCTCTGCGCGGCCAAGTTGTACACCTCCTCCGGATGATGCTCCTGGAGGAGGTTGATCAGGCTCACCTGATCAAGTAAATCGCCCTGAACGATGGTGACACGATCCTGAAAATCACGAATCCGGTCGAAGTTGGTGGTGCTGGTGCGCCGCACCATACCGATCACTTCGTAGCCGCACGCCAACAGAAACTCGGCCAGGTACGAACCATCCTGGCCGGTGATGCCGGTGATTAAGGCTTTGGGCATGTTGACGTATCTCCTTAGGTGCTAGGGACTAGGGATTAGGGACCAGGACGCCTCGTTCCTAGTCCCTGGTTCCTAGTCCCTCGACCCCAATCACTCGTTACGCTGAATTCGCAACCCCAGCGGCGTCGGGTCGCCCGCGCCGGTGCGCACCTGCTCGCGCCAGTAGTCCAGCACGTCATGCAGGCTTCGTTCAAGCGGAAT
>JAJRDJ010000156.1 GCA_028678445.1 Methylococcaceae bacterium | reverse complement strand
GCCGTTTCCTCGCCGCTAGGCTTGTTCTGTACTGCGAACCCAGCGGAGGGGCACAGAACAACGCAAACCATGCTGATGACTGTGACAAAGGTATGAATAGTCATGGCGTCTTCCTCGCTCGGTATTTGAATCATCTTGGTAACAATAATAGGCCCTTAGCTTGGGAATTATGTGAAGGCATCGATTTGTTGTAGCAAATTAGAGGGGTCATCCTTAAGCTCTGCCGAGGAGGCAGCAATTGTTTGATATTTCTGGAAGTCCAGCGGGAACACTCCACCTGATGTCCAATATAGTGCGGAGACTGACCTCGGCCGCCAAATGACGCAGTCTTGGAAGGGAGCGGGCAGGTCAATAAGAGTACCATCCCTTGCTCGTTCAGGCGGGAGGTACTTGCTGGTCCTGCTCCCGTTTTAATTCCAGCAGTTTCATCAGCGCATAGAGCGTTTCGAGGTGCGGGATATTGAGGTTGGCGCGCTGACCGGCGCGGACGGCATTGCCGAGGATGGCTTCGGTTTCCATCGGACGTTGCGCTTCGAAATCGAGCAGCATGCTGGTTTTATACGGTGGCATCTTATGGGTGCCGTCGATCTGTTTGTCGATGCAGTCCGGGGGCAGGTCATGCCCGAGGGCGGCGGCGATGGCGGACACTTCCTCCATGATGGCGCGGGCCAGTGGTTCCTGGGTGGCCAGAATGTCGCTGGTGGAAAGGCCCCCGGAAAGCACGGACAGCGGGTTGAAAGCCGCATTCCACAGGCACTTTTCCCAGCGTGCCATGACGATGGCTTCGGTCGCGGAGCAGCCGATGCCGGCGCGTTCAAACAGTGCCGCGAGGTCCCGCGTTCGCTCGGACAGGCCCGCTGGATAGTTGCCCAGAGCCAGCCGGCCATACGCCTGATGCCAGATTTCTCCCGGCGCGGTGCGGGTCACGCAGATGAAGGCGAGGCCGCTGATCAGTTCGTGCTCGGGAAAGGCGGCGGCGATGTCGTCCTCTATCTCGACACCATTGGAGAGCAGGACGATGGCGGACTCCGGCCCCAGCGCGTCCCGGATCAGGCTGGCCCTGTCGGCGCCTTCGACGACCTTGATGCAGAGCAGGATGACATCGGGCTTTTCGGTCAGTTCGCTTGCCGAACGAACGACTTGCGCTGGAGTGAAATGCCAGCGGCCCAGCTTCGTTTCGCTGGTGATGGCGATGCCGTTAGCCTTGACGTGACCGTAATCCGAGCGCGCCAGTACCGATACGCTCGCGCCGGCTTTGGCGAGCAACGACCCGTAAAATCCGCCGATGGCGCCGGTGCCGATGACGAGGACTTTCATGAGTTTTCTCCAATATGCCGCTTGACGAACGGAACCGTCAGCTTGCGCTGGGCTGCCAGCGAGGCGCGGTCTAGCTGTTCGAGCAACATGGCCAGGGCAGGGAGGTCGCGCCGGGCATGGTGCATGAGGAAGCGTCCCACGGGCGGCGAGAGTTCCAGGCCGAGGGTGCGGGCTTTCAACACTAGAGCTTCCAGGGTGTCGGCATCATTCAGGGGTTGCAGTCGCAGCGTCAGCCCCCAGGCCAGGCGGCTGGCCAGATCGGGCAGGACGAAATCGAGTTGCGGCGAGGGCAGGGTGGCGCTGGCCAAGAGTTGCCCTCGGTTATCTCTCACCCGGTTGAACAGATTGAATAACGCCGTCTCGAAGTCCCGGTCGCCGGCGATGGTTTGGAGGTCATCGAGGCAAAGCAGTGCAAAAGCCTCCACGCCTTCCAGCGCTTCGGGGCCATGGTCCTTCAGGAGTGACAGGGGCAGATAAGCGGCTGAGCGGCCCGACCGCGAGGCCGACGCGCAACTGGCATTCAGCAAGTGGGTCTTGCCGGTGCCGCTGTCGCCCCAGATAACAATCAGGGATTCGTCCTGGCCCAGCGCGGCTCGCCGCAGATGAGCGATAACCTCGCCATTGGGTCCGGGCCAGAACTGATCAAACCCGAGTTCCGGCTTGAACCCGAGGGGCAGGGCGAGCTGTCGTGCCATGGCTGAGTTTCGGGAGTCCCGAACTTAGCAGACCTTGCCGTTTTTCAACGCCAGGGCGGTGGCCGCCACCCGGGCGCCCAGCACCCGACAGAGCTGGCGCTCCTCGTCGCTCAGGGCATCGCTGCCGCCGCCGGTGTAACGGCTGGGGCCGTAGGGGGTGCCGCCGGTGGTGGTCTTGCCGAGGGCGGGCTCGCGGCTGGGGATGCCGACGAGAATCATGCCGTGATGCAGCAGGGGCACCATCATGGTGAGTAATGTGGTCTCCTGGCCGCCATGCATGGAGGAGGTGGCCGTGAATACCCCGGCGGGCTTGCCGGACAGGGCGCCGGAAAACCAGAGACCGCTGGTGTTGTCGAGGAAGTATTTGAGCGGTGCCGCCATGTTGCCGAAATGGGTGGGACTGCCCAGCGCCAGGCCATCGCAGTTCTGCAGGTCGTCGAGTGTGGCATACGGCGGACCCTTCTCGGGGATGGATTCTGCCGTAGCGGCGCAGTTTGGCGAAATGTCCGGCACGGTGCGGACTTTGGCGACGGCGCCCGGTACTTCCTCGACGCCGCGGGCAATCAGGTTGGCCATTGCAGCGGTCCCGCCGGAGCGGCTGTAGTAAAGGACAAGAATCTCGATCATGGTTCCGGCGGAGGTCTGTCTAGAGAATCGTCAATACGTTTTCCGGCGGCCGGCCGATGGCGGCCTTGCCGTTGGCCAGAACAATCGGACGCTCGATCAGTACCGGGTTGGCCACCATGGCGGCGATCAGCGTTGTCCGGTCAAGCGCCTGGTTATCGAGCCCCGTTTCCCGGTAGACGGCTTCGCTCTTCCGCATCAGGGCGCGGGGTTCGAGGTCCAACTGCTTGAGAATCGCGTCCAGTTCCGTGGCGGTGGGTGGCGTCTTCAGATACTCGACGATCATGGGCTCGATGCCCCGTTCGCGCAGCAGTTCCAGTGTCTGGCGGGATTTGCTGCAGCGCGGATTGTGATAGATGACGACAGCCATGGCGTTAACCCGTGCGTTCGATAATTTCACGTTCTTTTTCCCGGTCGGACAGTTTGACCAGATCGGTCAATTCCCCGACCAGCAATTCCAGGATGTCATCCACGCTGACGATCCCCAACAGCTTGCCTTGATCATCGGTCACCGGCAGCCGCCGGATGCCCTGACTGCGCATCCGTTTGAGGGTGACCCAGACGCCATCGTTTTCCTTGGCGGTGATCACTTCCAGGCTCATGACATCGCCGACGGTCACGGCCTGGGCATCCAGCTCCTTGGCCAGAATCTCCACCACCAGGTCACGATCGGTCAGCAAGCCTATCGGTTTGACTCCGTCATCGACATCTTCCACTACCACCACGCTGCCGACGTGATGTACGCGCATCAGTTTGGCGGCGGTGAAGATGGAATCCTCTCGCCGGACGATGACGGTATCGCGTGTGCAAAAAAGCCCGATACTCATGTTTTGTCTCCTGTCTGAAGTGGATGGGATGCCTGTCGCTGCTTGCCCGGCCAGCCTGTCACTTTTTGCCATGCTCCGACCTCTCCGAACGGAAAGCAGGATGATCGCTTCATGCGTCGAACCGTTCGGTGTGGACCAGCTCTCTAAGCACGGCAGTGGCATAGGCGCCCGTTGGCAGGGTGAAGCTTAGCGTGAGAGTAGCCGGTTGCGGGAAGTCCCAGGTCATCGCCTCGGGGCAGAGCCTTAGGGGCCTCCGGCTTGTTTCGAGACCGGCTGCCTTAAGGCCCCTGGCAATTTCAGCAAGTCGCTCGGCCACCCGATACTCCAGGTCCAGGGCGGTTCCGGCTGCCGTGGATGGTTTGACCCCCCAAAGTACCCCGCTGGGATGTATCTCACGGGCCGCCACCCGCCGGAGCAATTCATCCGTGACGGCCTCCGGCGTGAAGAAGCTGCGCGAATCGGGAAACATGAACACATCCCCTGGGATTGCGCTATTC
>JAJRDJ010000155.1 GCA_028678445.1 Methylococcaceae bacterium | reverse complement strand
TCGCCGGCCCTGTAACTACAAAAGCTATTTTCATAGCCCGCCTCCCACTCCGGGGCCGGGCTCGTCCAACAGTCGGTTCAGATCGCGGCTCGTTCCTCGCGCGATCTAACCTTATTCGTTAGGACGCTGGACCAGCCATAGGGGCGGTTTTCGCGCGGTTAACGCACGGATGCGATTGGAGATCACTGGCGGGTGTCCCGTGATCGGCCATAACCCTATCCGATCATGACCGTCCCGGATGGCGGGCTATCTCAACTCACTTCAAGCTCAGAATCCATTCGACCAGTTTCTTGGACTCTTCGGGACTGACGGCATTGGGTGGCATGGGCATCTGACCCCAAACCCCGCCACCACCCTTGATCACCTTCTGGCTGAGCGTGTCGACCACGTTCTGGCCGGCATATTTTTGGGCTACGTCCTTGTAGGCGGGTCCCACGATCTTCTTGTCGATCCCGTGGCAACCCATGCAGCCCTTGCTCTTGGCCAGGGCTTCATCGGCGTTGGCCGGTTGCATCATCAGGTTCAGACTGGCGGCGAAAGCCAATAGGGTTATCAGTTTCATAATGTTCTCCATTAGTCGTGTGGCGGGTGGATTAAGAATTCAGGGGCGCCACTCACCGATGAATTCATGGGTTTGGATAAACCGTAATCACGGCTGTGATCAGACCGCCGGGACTCGCTCCAGGGTTCGGAGATCCCAGACGTCCCCCTCGCAAGCCAGCAGGCACTCGACCGTGGAACCCAGTTCATCAGCCAGTCGGGTTGCCTCCGCTAATTTGAGCTCCAACTCGCGGTCGCCATGTTCGGGGTCGTGATGGAACAGGAATAATTTCCCGACCTTGGCCGCATGGGCCAGCCGGACAACCTGGCTGATACTGGAATGGCCCCAGTTAATCTTGCCCGGGTACTCGTGATCAAAATAAGCCGTGTCATGGATCAGCATGTCCACTCCGTGAAGGAAGCCCACCAGGCGCTCGATATAGTCGTCACCCGCCTGGATATTCCCCAGTTCATTATCGGTGATATAGGCCACGGAGCGGCCGAATCGTTCAATGCGATAGCCCAGGCAGTAACCCGGATGGCTCAGGTGAAACGCCTTCAGCGTGACGCCATCGAAGCGGTATTCTCCTTCCAGCATGTCGCCATAGGTGACGTCGGCCCCGAACGCCTCGACCGTAATGGGGAAATAGGTCCCATCCATCTGCCCGTCCAGGAGTTTCCGGAAGGAACGATCGCCTTGGGGAGGACCCATCAGGCTGATGTGGTTGCCCGGAATATAAAAGGGACTGAAGAACGGCAGGCAATTGAGATGATCCCAGTGCGGATGAGTGATGAAGACTCGCCCGTCAAACTTGCCGCCCTGCCGTTCCAGCAAATGGCGTGAGTAACGGCGTAGACCGGTGCCCGCATCAAAGACGAAGTGACGGTCGCAGCCGACATCGAGCCCGAGACAGGAGGTATTACCGCCGTACCGGAGCGCGGCCTCTCCCGTCAGGGGCAAGGTGCCCCGCGTGCCCCAGAAGGTGAACTGGAACCGCTCGACCTTGGCCACGGTGTCCAGCACCTCGGCGCGGGTATAGGGTTTCACCAGCACCTCATCGGCGCCAGCGTCAAAGGCGCGGGCGCGCGCGGCGGGCGACCCGTCGGCCATCATCACGACACGGACATCCTGTAGTCCAGGCTGATCGCGGAGGGCCGTCAACACCTGATAGCCGGCGCAGTCCAGGAGGTCGCCATCCAGGAAAAGATACCGGGGGGAAGCTTCGCCAATCTGCTGGAGCAAGGAAGCATTCGGTGGCGGACACAGGAGTTCCACGCCTGGCTGACCGGTCGATACGGCCAGAGCCTCGCGTTGCCGTTCGTTGCCTTCCAGCAGCAGAATGCGCAAAGTGGTTTCGGTTTGGTCCATGGTCCCTCAAGGGGGTTCAGCGTTGCTGGTGGCGCCGCGCGGAGCGGGTCATTTAATACTCATCATTTTACGGGCAGATCACAATTCCCCTGTCCAGCTTCCAGCAAAATAGCCTGGTAGGTCTTGATGTCATCCACGAGCGGATCGGTGATGGTATAGATGGGCTGTGATGTACTTTGTCCCTTGAGCTGGAACTCGCCCGCACGGACAAACTCCCAAGCTTCGCAGCAGGCATCCCGCACGGACTCACTGATCGCGATGGCCTTGCCGATCTCACGAGTGAGGCTTTCCAGCCGGGCGGCCAGGTTGACGATATCGCCCAGCACCGTGTAATCCATCTTGATCGATGAACCGATATTGCCTTCAATGACCGGACCCTTGCTCAGGCCAAAGCCGCAGTAGAGAAACCTCTGCAAACGGCACTCTCCGGCCGACTGGCGCAATACCTTGATTTCCCGCAGGGTCTCCAGACACGCATGCAGCGCCTGATCCGATTTGTCAGGCGGGAAGTGGGCCACGACGCAATCGCCCACATACTTGGTGACCTGGCCGCCATGCGCTACGATTTTCCGCGAACAGGTGTCGAGGAAAAGATTGACCAGCGCCGCGACTTCCTCCACCGGGAACAGACCGGAGAGATGCGAAAATGCCACGATATCGCTGAAGAGGATGATTTGCTCACGCTTCATCACGGGCACGGTGAGAGGGTTGATGCCCTCGGTCATGAACTGCAGGACGGCGGGCTGGGTGTAACGCTCGATGATACGGTGGGATTCGGTGATGTTCTCCAGCATGATGCGGATCGCCTGAATCAGCACATCGCTGATGCCATCCAGCCGGACTGTTTTCATGGACCAATTGCCGAACAGGCGCTGTTTGACGTCATGCTCCGCCTTCAGAATCAGCACGCCCTCATGCCGGATATCCCGCCGGATGCGCTCCAGAACCTGATCGACATCTTCTTCCCGGCCTTCGAGGATCTGGAAGAAAAACTCATGGGCGGACAACAGGATGCCAGTGACCCCGACCTTCGCATTATTGAACGTCGACTTGCGCCCGATTTCTTCGACCTCCGCATCGCTGAGCTTGCTGGTCGTGGTACTGATGTACATGATTCGCTTCATACCTTGCCTCTCCTCATGATCGGGACGGTGGCTTTCGCCCCGGCCCTTTCCCTGGGCGGCTCGCGGAATGCGGCTACCCTTGTTGTAGTGATCGATCTCAATGGGCTTGGCGGCGACGTCGGTGAGTCCGGGCCAACAGCCCGGTTCAAGCGGGTCAAGCGCTCCAGAATTTGAGCTTCATGCGGCTGGAGCGCTGCTCGATTTGTTGCTGGATGGCCCGCGCCACGACGCTGGAACCGGCCAGGAGCGACTGGAAATCATCCCGGCTCAGTACCGTCAACTCACAGGGGGCGGTGCAGCGCACCGTGGCGGTTCGCTTGATGTCGCTGACCAGGGCGATTTCACCGAAGAAATCGCCGCCGCCCAGTTCGCCGACCCGTTTGCCGTTCTTGAGAACCTCGACACGCCCGGACTGGATAATGTAGGCCATGTCGCCCGGGTCGCCCTGGCGAATGACGACGTCACCCTCCTCCAGATGCAGGCGCTGGAGCTTGTTGGTCGCATCAGGCGCCAGCACGGCGATATCGGCGCGGAACGGCACGTCCAGGGTCCAGTCGATGAGAATCCGGAGATTGCGCTCCAGCCCCGGCATGGTGGCCAGGTTGCTCATGCGCGAGAGGAACCAGGCGGGCAGTCCACTGACCAGCAAACCCGCCACCCGGCAAATCGAGCGCCGCCCCATGTTGAAGGGCAGCACCCAGCGTTTGCGGAAGCAGAACGCCTGGGTGTCGAAGGCTTGCGAGGCCGCCCAGGCGTTCTGCCCGGCGGCGCGCCCCAGGTCCATCCAGTCGGAGAGCGTCAGGTAGCGTCTGGGCTGCCCCGCCTCCACGCTCTGGGTGGCGGCGGTCACCCAAATATGCGGGCGTTCCTTGAAGCGCAAATCCGTCTCCGTCGCCAATGGCCAGGTAAACGCCTGCCCATCGATCCGCGCCTTGGGTAGCATGAAGCAGCTGTTGACAACCAGGCTCACGGCCTGGCGTTGCCCATCCGCGAAGACCAGGCTGTCAGGGGTCACGGCGACCACTTCGCGATCCCGGAACAGCTTCACCCCGGCCCTGGCCAATTCCCCATTGACCCGGGGCTTGATGTCCGCCTCGAAGTCGCTGAACGGCACGTGGGTGTCTTCATAGAGATGGACTTGCCAGCCATGCTCCCGAAGAACGGGGTAGGAGGTCTTCGCCGTTTCCAGCATGGCGGAAATCTCGACGGCCGTCGCACAGGCGCGTTGCCCCGAACCGACGACGGCAAAGGTGAGCGCACGCTCGCGATGTTCGGGCGAATCGTCCAGTTCGGCCTGCTCGACGCGGTCCATGATCAGCTTGCGGATGTGCAGGGCATCCCCCACGGAATTGATGGGCGTCGCATGCGCCATGAGTCCGGGTAGGCGATTGAGGTTCGGCACGAGGAACAGCGCCAGCACCAACTCGTCGTAGTGAATCTCCAGCGGCTTTTCGTCAGCGCGATGCACCTTGACCACCCGGGACTGGCTATCGATATCGGTCACCTCGCCGAGGATCACCCGGGTCTGCGGCAGCACCCGCCGGATGGGGTTGACCGCGTTGCCAGGCTGCATGGTGCCGCCGATCACTTCCGGTAGCAGCGGATAGAACAGCACGTTGGGCTGATCATGGATCAGGGTAAGCCGGACATTCGTGTACTGGCCGATCAACCGCTCAATTTTCATGGCGGCATGGATAGCCGCCACCGTTCCGCCAATGATCACGATATTGGCTGTTTTATCTTTCGCTTCAGGCATGGCGAAATGTCCCGCACCATTGAATAAAAAGGAAAGCATGACACCGTAGAACAGTGCATGCGCCATCCAGCTCTCCGGAAGCAGAGCCGCGAACAACAGAAAAGCGCCGAGGAAAAACAGTGAAAGCGGTCGCAACAGGATGCCAGCGATGATCAGGATGCCAGAGGTGAACTCCACCAGCGTCATCAGCAGTGTGCTGGTTTCCGGCCCCATGCCCAGTAGGCGGATGTCATGGATAGTCAGGATGGCGATGGCCAGATTGGGCTGGAGCACCTTGAAGGCGACGGCCAAGTAGAAAATATTGATCCCTGTCAGTACCCGCATGATGGCCTGCGCCCGCTGGCGGGGTACGCCGGCAAGGTCGGCCTGCAACGGCTGGAAAGCGGGGTGCGTCGGCAACGGCAGGAACAAACTGCCCGGACCCTGCATCAGTAGGTAGATCGCGGTCCCGCTCAGGGCGCCGGCATAGGCGAAGATGGATGACTGGAACAACACGGTGCCCATAGCGACGAGCAACAGCAGACCGGCCGCGCAAATCCGCACATAGAGACCCAGCAAAAAACCCAGCCCCAGCACAAACTCCAACCAGCGTAGTCCGAGCATCCCCGGCGCTATCGCCCGCAAATCCAGATCCGGGGCAAACAGGGTCGGCGAGGTCAGCCTCTCCACACCGTAACGCGGCTCCAGGCCGAATGCGGAGGAGATCAGCACCCAGGCCAGGCAGAAACGTAGAACGGGTGCGACCAGATAGCCGAATGAACCCAGCTTTGCCTGCAGATCGGGAAACAGTTCGCGGGCACCCGTGAAGCCTAACCGAATCCAGCCGATGGTGAACGCTACGAAGACCGAAATCATCGCGACATTCATGAAGCTCAGGCTGCTCCACAGCGCCGGCGTGGGTTTGGAATTCCACTCCTGAAT
>JAJRDJ010000154.1 GCA_028678445.1 Methylococcaceae bacterium | reverse complement strand
GATCGTTGAACTCCACGTACCACTCGAGCCCAGCGCGCGCGAGCCGGCTGAGATAGCGGTAGCCCTCGACGCGCGTGAAGGGGTCACAAGGCGCATCGCTGCGCTGGATCTGCTCGCCCGCTCGCTTGAGCGCATCACAGAACTCGGCCCAGCTGCGGCCGCTGCTCACGCGGTCTTCGGCATCGCTCATCGCGGATTCTCCTTTATTTAACGTGGCAATTTCCTGCTTTCGCAGCGAAGTGCCCGCCGGTACAAGGCGAGTGGCCGGGTTTATTGGCTGTAAAGGTACCCGCCGTCGACCACAAGGGTTTCTCCGGTGATAAATGAGGCATGATCTGATGAGAGGAACAATACCGCGTCGGCAATTTCCTTCGGCCTGCCCCAGCGTTTCATGGCAGTGCGATTCATCATGTCCCTGCTGAAGCCTTCCATGTCCACAACGGGCGCTGTCATGCGGGTGGCAATATTGCCCGCGGCGACGCAGTTGCTCCGGATACCACGTCCCGCCCAGAGAGTTGCCTGGGTTTTTGCCAATTGCACCATCCCCGCTTTTCCTGCCCCATAGCCGGGCACAAAGGGATTCGCCATGAAGGATGTTAGCGATGCAATGCCTACCACACTGGCGCCCGCAGGTAATTCGCTGGCGGTGAGCATCTCCAGGCACGCCATAGCAAGGTTGTGTCCGGACAGCAGGTGTACCCGCACCATCTCCTCGAATACCTCGACGGGGTCATCGTCGGGGCCCGTGAACCTGACGCTGCCCGCGTTGTTCACCAGCACATCCAGCCCGTCCAGGCTGGCTGCGACTGCCTTGATTTCATTGTTGTCCGTCACTCGCATCTGGCGATAATCAAAGCGGCTCAGATTATCTTCGTAATCTCCGCGGCAAGAGCGGGTGCCGGTGATCGTGACGGCTGCGCCTGCGTCGGCGAAGGCGTTCGCCGTAGCCAGACCGATACCGCTGGTGCCGCCGGTGACCAGCACTTTTGCGCCTTCGAAATTAAAGGTGGCTATACCTGTGGTCATGTTGACTGTCTCCGCATTTACTGCCTGATTCACGACTATGTCGTCGTTGTTCTGATTTTGTTCAGCACCCTATTTCACCTCCGGCATGGCGGGGAATGCGTCGAAGTAGAATTGGAAGCGCTGGCGTAGTTCATCGGGGTCCACACCGAAATCCTGCTTCAGGGCATAGACCACCTTGCCGTGCTTTCCGCGGGGGTGGTCGTTGATGAACTGCTGCATCTCGGCTCGTGCATGGTCTGTCAGATCAAGGCCAGCCTTGGTGTAGATTTTTTCTACAATGCCCATGTCGTCCGACATGAACTCGTGAAAGGGTACATCGATGCTCTTTGACTCCGGCAGCAGTTGCCGGGTCTCGGCACAGCGACGGAGCAGATGTGCGATGCGATCCGACCAGTACTCCGCCAGCTCACCGATAAGGATCCGCTTGCGGTTCATGCGCTGGCCGTAGGCCAGCATGGTTATGGTGGACTGGATCACGGCGACGGGGTCCCGGTGGGTGACCACGAAGGTGGCGTCGGGGAAGACGTGCTTGAGTTCCGGCAGGTTTTCCAGATGCATGGGCGACTTAAGTACCCAGCGCGTAGGCCAGTGTGCAGGCTGCTGGAACTGCATGATCTTGATCACGGTCTTCATGTACTCGTAATGGGGCAGTTGCCCCATCTGCAGATAGTGATCCCGGTAGCGCGGGGAGTGGGTGAACCACTCGAAGTCGTAGGAGGCAAAATTCGGATGCATCAACTCGATTTCTTCGTGGATGTGATCCGGGTCCATGGGGTGCATGGCCGCCAGGAGGGGCACGGTCTGCTGCATCATTTCCCAGGCATCGGCGCAGCGCTGGTAACGGGGATCTGTGCCGTCCGGCAGCATTTCTTCACCTGGGGTGGGCACCGGTTCATAGGTTTCCCACAGGGGCATGGCCCGCAGGCGTGAATCCGCTGCGAGCAGGTTTAGGAGGTGCGTTGTGCCCGTGCGAGGAAGGCCCACCACGATGATGGGTTCCTTGATCTCGATGTCGTGGATTTCCGGATGACGCTTGAGGATGTCCTGGATCAACAGCCGATTCTTCGCATAGCCCAGCAATCGTTGTCGCAGGCCGTAGCGCCCCATACCGGTCAATCCATTGTCGTTGCCCCACTCATCACAAATCAGGTCGAGCCGCTCACGAAAATCGTTCGGACCGTAATCAGTCAGGCCCAGGGCATCACTCGCCTCCGCCAGGATGCCCTCCGGGTCAAAACTGGTTTCCAACGTCTCGCCAAATTCCAGGGCGCGCTTCTGGACTTCGGTGAGCACAGGATTCGCCAGATCGGCAATGCGCAAATCACTCATGGAAAGGGCCTCTAGTTGAACGCGAGGGGCGCCGTTGCACCACCTTTCAGCAACTTGATCTGGTTCTGCAGCCAGCCCACCAACCAGAAATTGCCGGTGGTGCAAAAAGTCTCCGCGTCGGCCAGCAGCGCTTCGTGCACCTGGATGGCCAGGGCTCGGGCCCCAGCGTGGTCGGGCTCTGCGTTCAGCACGATATCCAGCAGGTGAAGTGCCTGCTCCGGCTGGCCCGCTGAAGCCTTCTGCTGGGCGCGTTGCACTAGGTGGTCAGGTCCCGCCAATTCCACCACGTCGGCATGGACGGCCTTTTGTGGCACGCAGTAAAGCTCTGTGGTGGATTCGTGCTTGAACCAGCCGGCGTAATGCTCCCAGATGGCGCGGATACTCCAGCTCAACTTGCCGTAGCCCTGGCCGACTTCGCATTCCGACGGCAGTTGGATTTCGCTCTGGAGGGTGTACAAGTCCTTACCTGCGTTCATTCCCTTCACCACTTCGTCGTGCACGTAGAGGATGGCATTGCGGTAGGCGGTGATCTCGGTCCGGATCAGTTCTGCACCGACGACCGGTTCATGGTGGCCGTAGATGAGTAGTTCCGTCTCGAGATCGAGCACGGTCTGCGCCGCTGCGGCGCAGGTCAGGGCATCACGGTAACGGTCGCCGCGGATGGTCACCAGGTTGGGGAAATGGCCAAAGGGGCAGCCGAAGAGATTGCCGGTGAACACGATCTTGTATTGCGGCAGCCACACTACCAGGGAGTCATTGGTCTCCGCCCCCGGGGCCGCGATCAGTACGACATCCAGATCACCCAGTGAGAATTCGTAGTGTTTATCGAATGTGATATCCGGCGTCGGTCGGTCCTGGGGATTGATATCCGTGTATCCCGCTTGAGCGTAACCCTTGAAGACTTCCATGAAATCGTCCTGAAAGCGGAAGGCCGCCCGGGCGCTGCGGAAGGGCTGTAGCCGCGCATCGTAGGACTGGTGCTCCTGGTTGCCGGCTTGCGCGATATACGTCAGACCCGGGTGCAGGTCGCGAAAGTACTGCACGCCACCCACGTGGTCCACGTGGCCCTGGGTGGTTATCAGGTATTTGATCGGTATGTCCGAGAACTTGCCCAGGTTGTGGCGATGAACCGGCGCCTCGAATCCCATACCGCTATTGATAAGGATGCCTCCCTCCCGGGTCTCGATCAGGTAGACATTGGAACTCCCCTCGGACATGACGATGAATTCGTTCACGCGATCACAGCACTTGTCGAATGCGGCAGCCGCGGGAGCGTTGCGACGGCTCTTGTAGATGGGCTCTCTCACGATGCATTCCTTCTGCGTGTTCATATTGAATCTGGTGATCAAGCCTGGCAGTCCACGAGGACTTTCACGGCCTCGCCCTGCCGCCGGGCCTGTGCGAATGCCTCGTCAAAACGGGACAGCGGGAAGCGGTGACTGATCAGAGGCCTGACATCTATCTTTCCGGACAACATCATCTCGATCACAGCGGGAAATTCGATGGGGTACTCAATAGCGGCGGTGATCACCAGTTCCTTCATCAACAGGTTGATCATGTCCAGCTCCACCGGCGTGAAGTTGACGCCAACCACCACGATCCGCGCTCCTTTGCGCGCAATATTGCAAATTTGCTGGAACACGGGGCCGACCCCAGTGGCCTCGATGAACACGTCCGTGCCGGGTTGCTCACCCAGCGCGGGATCATTGGTGACGTTGCCGTGCTGCTCCATCAGGAACGCTTTCAGGTCCCCACTGTCGGCCTTGAAGGTGGTCAGGCCCATTTCACGCGCGACTGCCAGGCGCTTTTCCGACAGGTCGACCACGATGACCTTTTCGGCCTGAAAGTAACTGGCGGCAATGGCGGCCGCCAGGCCCACGGGCCCTGCGCCAAACACCACAACTTTGTCGCCGGCGACCACCCTGCCCTGGTTAACCCCGTGCATGCCAACGGAAAGCGGTTCCACAAGGGCACCCAGGTCAAAATCCAGCTCCGGCGGCAGTTTCAACAACCCTTCAGGATGAGCGGCCGCGTTGTTGAAGACGATATACGGTGCAAAGGCGCCCTTGATGCCGTCGCTGCCAATGCCGTTGCCCCCCGTCGTCGGATTGACCACCACATGGTCACCCACCTGCAAGTGGTGAACATTCTCGCCCTTTTCCGCCACTACACCGGCAAACTCATGGCCGATAGCAAAGGGGCTGGCAGCGCCGGGTATACCGCCGATCTTGGCGTAGCTGAGGTCCGAGCCGCAGATGCCGCAACGCTCGACTTGCACCAGCACGTCGTCCGGCCCGGGAACCGGTCGTTCGATCTCATCGATCCGGATATCATTCGGGGCGTGGATGCGAACCAGCGGCATCGTACTCATGGAGCTGCTCCTCGTATGGACGACATAAAACCATAGTATGAACTATGGCCGACTCCATGAAAAGTGCGGTAAGTTAAAATTACAGTTCTATTTTCGTAAGGACTACTGTGGCAGCCTGGAAAGACATGACCGAGGTCGGACCCGCCAAACGTCCGCGCAAGGACACGCTGGAAACCCGCCGGCAGATGCTGGATGCCGCCGAGGCCCTGTTCGCGGAGCACGGCGTGGACAACGTGACCCTGCTGGACATCGCTCGGGCCTCCGGGCAGAAGAACCGCAACGCCCCCCAATACCATTTCGGCAACAAAGTGGGCCTGATAAATGCCGTACTGGACAGACATAGCGACCTCATCTCGTTGCGGCGCAAAGAGATGATGGACACGCTCGCAGAGAAGGGCTCATACACCCTGCGAGAATTAGTGGAGGCTTATGTGCTGCCCGTGGCCGAGCACGTGGACAGCACGGAGAACGGCCTGGGATTCCTGTTGATCAACTGCCAGATGAGGACCTCGGGATCTTTTGCCCGGTTGGCCATCGAGCGGGTCGCCCGCTACCCGGAAGTACAACAGTTGAATAGCCGTCTCAGCAGGGCAATGTCGGCGGAGAATCGCGCACAGCGGGAAGCCAAGATTCTGCTGATCCAGACGTTGGTATTCCACGGTCTGGCCGGGTTCTACGCCTTGGGCGCGACAAGACACAGCAAACAATTTATCGAGACTTTATGTTCCAGCGTAGAGGCGGTGCTGGCGGTGCACTGATGACACTGGCGACAAGGCCACTCCTTGCGCGTTTCGGGTCGGTTTCGGTTCG
>JAJRDJ010000025.1 GCA_028678445.1 Methylococcaceae bacterium | reverse complement strand
CGTGACATCCGCCCCCCCTGGTTCGTGACATCCGCCCCCCCTGGTTCGTGACATCCGCCCCCCCTGGTTCGTGACATCCGCCCCCCATACAAATAGAGTTAGTTTTGCAAATAGCTTTGCAAATAGTTAGCTTCGCCCCGCTGTGGAAAGCCGTGGACGGCGCCGACATCGCTCACCGCTAACGCGATATGGGTATAGCCCGGATGCTTCTGTTCGACATCCATCAACACATTGGGCGCAGCCGCCTCCGGCGCATTGAGAATGAGGTTGATCGTGATACCCGAGGGATGCGTCAAGATCGCCACCGGTTCCGGCCCTACCGGTCCGACCACGAAGTTGAACCCCAGCTGTTCGTAAAACGACCGTGAACGGGCGAGGTCGTGGACGCGAATCCCGACATGGGCGATGCCCGTAATCAGTGAATCCAAGGACACGGCAATGAACTCCTGCACATAAAAAAGGGAAGTTAATGGATCAGTCGGGCAGGTAATGCTTTCTGATCCAGTAATCCGCGCTCACCCAGCGACCGCCGCCCATGAACAACAGGACTAACAGCAGCACAAAGTAGGTCGCGGCAAACTCGATACCGTTGTTGAGGACGACAAAGTCACCGTTGGCGGTCAGCCACGGGTAATCGCCGTGTTGTTTCAGCAGTTCCCGGGCTTTACCGAGTCGTTCGATAGCCCCCACGGTACGTTCGGTGGCAAAGAGGCCACTGCCAGTTGCAATCGCCAGCCACCCGTTCTGCCAATGCGCCGAAACGGCGGCGACCAGCATGGTGAACATCAGGGGCAGCGATATCCAACGCACGGCAAAGCCAAAGAGTAAAAAGAGAGCTCCCACTATCTCGGTGGAGGCAGCCAATAAAACCATGAACGAGGGCAGGGGAAACCCCAAGCCCCAATCCGGGTTGCCAAACCACGCCGCCGTCTGTTCAAAGTTCGCGAATTTCTTGGTGCCCGCCATCCAGAAGACGGGTACGAGATACAGGCGGACCAGTAACGGCGCCAGGAAATCCAGCGTGCAAACAGGGTCCAGCAGCAGCTGTAGTAGACGACACCGCGCTACCATCGCTTGCTTCCGGCTCGCAAATTCGGGGCTGCGCAGGTAGCTCTGAACATCTGCAAACCAGGTGCTCGGTTGCTGCATATGGGTACCTCATGTGGGTATGGGCCATACCGGCCCTGATTAGTCTCTTATCAGCCAAGTCTTCACAAAAACTGATCAGACTGAGGTCTGTGCAAGTGTCGGTATGATCATGAATTCGGTGAGGTTACAGCACATGGCGATGGTGGAGCGACCGAGTCGGGTCAAGTAATAGCGATAGGTACCGGTGACCCGTTTGATGAGCCGGAACTCACGGAGGCGGCGCAACTGACGGGACAGAAAGGCCGGGGACTTGCCGGGAAGTGACATCTGGAGATCGGCGCGGCGGAGCCCGTGCACGTTGAACTCGGGGCGTTGCAAGGCACACAACAGCGCCTGTTCGGTGGGATCAAAGAAGTTGAACCCCTTGAAGGTTTGCTGGGGCGTCAGCTTGGGTTCGGTCAACCGCTGGAGGTCGCGGCGACCGCTGGAGTGATCGTCAAGGGCGGAGAGGAATTCGAGGTAACGGCGGTTGCAGCCGAGGAAGATATCCCGGAGGTCGATGAGGCTGTAGATCGACTTCTTGACTGGCGCGAGTTTGCGGACGGTGGTGCCGTCACGCTGTTCCACTTTGCGGTGGTGCTGAAAGAAGGTCACGTCGTTGGCGGTGGTTTCCAGGCGGAGCACCCGGCCGGCTTTGTCGTAGAGCTTGATGGAGACGCTGCCCATCCGATGCTTGATGCAGGTGCCTTCGATGCGGGTCGCGAGGCGTGAGCCGATCTCCTGGGCGACTTGGGGCGTCAGCTTCTTGCCGAGGAAGGTCGATACCTGGTCGGCCTTGACGGCCAGCACCGCCTCGCGGGCGAGGGACGCGTAGAGCGATTCGAGGATCGTTGGGGAGCGAAACACCAGATCGGTGGAATACTCCACTTGCATCAGGCTCCAGTGGTAGCGCTGCGCGAAGACATCGAGGACCGGACAGCAGAGGGCGGCGTAGCGGTCAAGAATCCGGTGCAGTTCATCAGGTTTCAGGGTATCCGCCAGGCCCTGGGCGTGCGCGAAATCGTCGATGCGGATAAAGCAGTTGTCCGCCATCACGGCTTCGATGCCGGCCGCCGCCAACCGGCGCGCCAACCAGGAATGGCCGTTGCAGTAGAACTGGAGCTTGAACGGACACCAGGTTGGAACTCGCAGATAACACAGCCCGACCTCGGCATCCATGAAGTAGAAGTAATAATGCAGACATTTGCCTTGGGTGGGACGGAGGAAGGTCTGGTGGGTCTGTTTATGGTGCCAGGGCGCATAGGACGGGCACGTCTCCATGGCGGACAGGATATGGACCAATCCCGGCTGATCGCCCCGTTCGGCCAGTACGTTCGCCACCAAGTCCTCCTTGCGGACATGGGCCTTGGCCACGGACTCGATCCGCACCCCGTATTGGTCCGCCAACACCTGCGCCTGCGACCGTATGCGCTCACGCAAGGGTTCGGCAAAGCGAGGGTAGTCGAAGATCCGGATATGTTCACTGTTGAGAAATGCCGTCATACCTTGGGCAAAGCACACGCCCGGCAGCGTCCCGGTGATGACGATCCGGTCATAGCAATTCAGGACGCCTTGTAAGCGCTCGTCATAGCGATCAGTAAGAAGTATCGCAGTCATCGCCGTCACCTGCTGGATGAAGGAAATCAATCTGCAAACTCTAACCTGTTTGGTTCCGGCTTGTCCGGCTTAGGTATTGAATGGTAGGGGATAATAATCGCTTCCGCTTCACCCGTCGTTATCATGCCGTATTTGCATCTGAGGCCATCTACTCGCCAAAAGACCTCCACGGCCGGCCTGATGCTGGTCGGGCAATGGCGATATCGAAGCGATTGAAGCGTTTCGTCAGGATCAATTTTTCCGGGAGCCACTGGGCATCGGCCACGCACCCGGGAACGTCTGGCTGCGGTAGCAGTTGGAGGCGCATGCAGCGACCCATCCGTGACTTCACGGATGACTGGAGTGACCTACTGAATCGGCGCAGCCATGCACCGATCATGGCGGATGACGGGTTTGTCTGTCTGGTTTTCGACACCTTCTTGATGGACAACTGCGGCACCAAGAAGGAGTGTGTCGGCCGGACTTGCCAAGGGGGATGGCTACACGCCGATCACGGCCTATCTGGGTAACGAAGGTTGGTGCATGGGTCTGGAACTGCGTCCCGGCACCCAGCACAGTGATTTGGAAACCCACTTCTTTTTGGATCGGGTGCTGCCGCGGGTTCACGCGTTGGTTGGCCAGGACCAGTTGACATCTTTCTTTCCAGCCGGCGGTCGAATACGCCCATGCCGAAGAAGCCGTTCCTGTGCGACTAACGGGCCACTGATTTGGTGAAAATTTGAACGGCAATGGCCGCCGATGGCACATCGGCAGATGAACTTGCGGGTTCAGGAGGTAATCATCTGCCTTGCCGGCTATATCCTGCGTGGTTGCTGGGCATGATTCACGATGGCGTCGAAACCGACGATTGACGGGACGGCGCAAGGCGCTAATATCGGGGCAAGCGCTTGATCGGGGGGATGCTTGCTAAAATGTTACCTTTAGACCTCACGCCTCTATCAAGCGTCATGGCGGACCGGGCATCATGAGCAATAGCGCATGGCTGCTGATGCGACGAACAAGTACCCGCCCGACCGATCCGATGGCCCATCAGTTGCTACAGCCGCAACCATCACGAAGAACCCAAGTCTCATGACCGCTGCCGTATTTGACCGGGAATTGATTGAACGCTACGACGGGCGCGGACCGCGCTACACGTCCTATCCGACCGCCGTGCAACTCCAGTCAGGCTTCGGCGAGGCCGAATACCGTGAGCAGGTCCGGCTGGCGCATGCCGAGGCCGGAGCAGCTCCTCTGTCGATCTATATCCACATTCCTTTCTGCCACGCACTCTGCTATTACTGCGGCTGCAGCAAGATTGTGACCCGCAACCGGGAACGCGCCGACCAATACCTCACGGCGCTGGTGCGGGAAATTTCCCTGCAGGGCGAGTTGTTCAGCCATGACCGGACGGTCCGGCAACTGCACCTCGGCGGCGGCACGCCCACCTATTTCGACCACGGCCAAATGAGTCGCCTCTTGGAGGCGCTGAACACGCACTTTAGTCTCGAAGCGGATGATAGCCGCGAATTTTCCATCGAGGTCGACCCGCGCACCGTATCGCCAGCCGATATCGCCGCACTGGCCAGGCAAGGTTTCAACCGGATCAGCATGGGGGTACAGGACTTCGAACCCGATGTACAAGCCGCCATCAACCGCCTGCAAAGCGCCGAGGAGACCCGTGCTCTGGTAGAGGCCGCGCGGGCAACAGGGTTCGGCTCGGTCTCGCTCGATCTCATCTATGGCCTGCCATTGCAGACAGTGGCGGGCTTCGATCGGACCCTGGACCGGGTGCTGGAGATGCGGCCGGATCGGCTCGCGATTTACAGTTACGCGCACTTGCCGAAACTGTTCAACGCCCAGAAGCTCATTCCGGAAGAGCACATGCCGGCCCCGGCCGTGAAACTCGAAATCCTGCGCAACACTATCGAGCGACTGACTGACGCCGGTTACGTCTACATCGGCATGGATCACTTTGCCCTGGCGGAGGACGAACTCACCAAGGCCCAGCGACGCGGCGAATTGCAGCGGAATTTCCAGGGCTACTCCACCCATGCCCACTGTGATCTGATCGCTATCGGCATGACCGCCATCAGTCACGTCGGCCACAGCTACAGCCAGAACGCCAAGGAAATCAAGACCTATGAGCAGCTGCTGGCAGAGGGACGGCTGCCCATCCAGCGGGGCCTGGTCATGACGGCCGATGACCAGATCCGTGGCGCCGTCATCCAGGATATCATGTGCCAGGGCCAGCTGGATTTAGCCAGGGTGGAGGAGCGTTTCGGCATTGATTCTAAGGACTACTTCGCCGCCGAATGGGAGCAGTTGCGGCAACTCGCGGCGGATGGCTTGCTGGACCTGAAGCCGAATGCCCTAACGGTCAGCAGCCGCGGGCGCTTGTTGCTCCGTGCTATCGCCATGGTTTTTGATCGCTACCTTTCAGCGGACCGGGAAAGGAAAACCTTTTCCAAGATCATTTGATGTCCTCACAGGATCGTGTCAGAACCCTCTCATTGACAGGGACGATAACCATCGGCTTTCCACTCACCCTTCCCGCGCCTCCTTGAGGGGTGCACACCCCATTCGGAATCCGACCATGAGCAACATATTAATTCTGTATTCCACAAGCGACGGACACACACTGGAGATTTGTCGGCGTTTGCAACAGGTGCTGGAACAGCAGTCCAACGCCGTGTCGCTGGTATCCATTGCGGATGCCCCTGAGGTTGATCCTGCGTCATTCGACCAGATCATCATCGGCGCCAGCATTCGTTACGGGCGGCACAGCCCCGCCATCGTCGATTTCATCAACCGTCACGTCAAGGTGCTGGAAGCCAAACCCAGCGCGTTTTTTTCAGTTAACCTGGTAGCCCGCAAGCCCGAAAAAAGGCAAGCGGACACCAACCCCTATCTCAAAAAATTCCTGCGGCGGATTAGCTGGCAGCCGAAGACACTCGCCGTCTTCGCCGGCAAACTTGACTACCCGAGCTACACCGTCTTCGACCGGGCGGTAATACGGCTGATCATGTGGGTAACGGGAGGCCCGACAGACCCCACCACCGTGGTGGATTTCACGGACTGGCAACAGGTCGATGATTTTGGGCGGAAGCTGGCGAAAGACGCGGACGGGCTAACCGAAACGTGATTTGCAGGATGGAGTCCTGAAGTTCGTCTCCGGAGGCGCGCTCAATTGCCGCCCTGAAACAAATCCGTGGGCAGGGCGCCGATAAACTTCATGGCCCCTTGCTCAAGGGTCACCGTCTGAATCGAAAAATGCTCGTTGCCGCCGAGATTGGAATGGATGCCGCCCCCGGTCATCCGGTCGATTTGGTCTTGCGGAATCTCGACATTGCCGAGGCGCAGGCTTTGCAGTTGCAAGTCGAGTTGCGCCCCCTGGACCCCTCCGGCGGCCTTGAGATACACGGGCACATCGTTGCCGAGCGCCTGGACCCAGCCGGCGATGCGCTCGACATTATTGGCGCGGACACCCACGGTTTTGAGAAAGTCACCAAGTCGCGAGGTATCCAGCGCGCCCGAAATCTCGGCGGTACCCGCTCCCAGCTTGATCTGCACATTCCTGAGGGGCAACTGCTTTGCCCCAAGCGAGTTGATGGCGGCCGACAGTTCCTCCTGGGAGACGGTCAGGTCGAGTGGCTTTGTAATCGGGGGAGGCGCGGGCGGGCTACCCGGGTTTGGCGTGACCGGCTGTACCGCTACCGTGCCAGACGCCGGGGGCTTTGAAAAGGGGATGCCTGTTTTGGCCTCGAGTTTCTTGAGATCGGTAGCCGCATACTTGACACCCAGATTTTCCGGCGAACGCGCCCCCATCAGGTTGGAAATGCCGGGCACCAGTCCCATCCAGCCCAGCAGCAACACCCAGGGCAACAACAACAGGCCCAGGAATACCGACACCCACCACAATGTACCGTGTTCTTTCTTACCTGTGCTAGTCATGCCGGACCCGCCCACCTTGGCTCAAACCTGATCGCACCCACTATTCGCCTGACCCCGTCAGTTCCGCCAGCTTTTTTTCCAGTTTCCTGAGCCGTGTCCACAGGTCGTGCAGCTTCGGCATGACCGCCATATTCTTGAGATACTGCTGCAAAGGCTGGACTGGCCCACCCGCGTACATGCCCGGCGCCTTGATGCTGTTATTGAGGCCGGCCCGGTGCAGCAGCACCACATCATCCGCCACGGTGACATGATCCAGCGAGCCAGTCTGGCCGGAGGCGATCACGCGCTTACCGAACTTCGTGGAACCGGACAACCCGGTATGCGCGCAGAGGATGCTGTCCTCACCAATCTCCACGTTATGGCCCAGATGGCACATGGCATCGATCACCGCTCCGGAACGGACGATAGTCGCGCCATAAGTGCCCCGGTCGATGTTGGTATTGGCGCCGATCACCACGCGATCCTCGATGATCACGCGGCCGGTATGGGGGATACGATAGTTGCGGCGGTGTTCGTCCTGGGCAAACCCGAAGCCTTCGGAGCCGATCACGCAGCCTGCCTTGAGAATCACCCCGGCGCCAATCACGCACTCGTAGCCCACCACGCAGCCAGGGTGCAGCACCGTTTCCGCGCCGATCGAAGCCCCTTTCTCGATGACCACGTTCGGCATCAGCACCACGCCAGCGCCCAGTGTCACATCCTTGCCAATGACAACGCCCGGCCCGACCAGCACATCGTCCGCTATCGCCACGCTCTCGTGAATCACCGCCGAGGGGTGAATGCGTGGCCACTCGCTGTCCCGCACGTCGCGGTCGGCATAGGTCTGTTTGAGAATCGCCATGGCCAGACGCACATTCGGCGCGATAAGAATCGCGAGATCAGGTGTATCCGCGAGTTCGGCCGCTATGTCCTGGGTCGTCACCACCGCCGCCGGCTTCTGGCTGCGGACACGATCGAGGTATTTTGCATGTTCGATAAATACCAGATCGCCGGGTTGGGCCTCTTCGATGGGCGAGAGGCGGGTAATCAAGGGATCAGTGCCCTGGCATGCAACGATGAGCCGTTGCTCATGGAATTTCTCGTAGATCCGGGAAGGTGTCAAAGTCATGGCAAGAGTTGGCGTTGTCAGAATGAACGCATACCATGATATAGGAAGGGGCTTTCTTGTGGCACATCGTAAGCATTCCTCGGGAGCCGCGTTGATCCATGGGGAGCTTCGGCATTTCGTGTAAACTTGAAATTCTAGCAATACCTGACGTACCCGCTCTGTCGTCGATTGACTAAACTAAATTGAGACACCCCCCCGCTTGGCCGCTGAATTAAAGGAAAATCCTCCCACCTCCCTTCCCGAAGAAACCGTCACGCCGCTTCCCAACTATCAGCGCTTCGCGCAGGAACTGGTAGCGCGGGGCAAGCTGCGCGAGACGGAAATCATCCGTGCCCAGAAACTGGCGGCGCAGACGGACGAGGCGCGCATTCCCGATATGCTGGTGAAACTGGGCGTCGTCTCCGAGCGGGACACGGCCGAAATTCTGGCCGACGTCAGCGGGCTGCCGCTGGTGGTGCCCGATGACTATCCGGATTCATCCCCATTACCAGAAACCGTGTCGATCCGGTTTCTCAAGGAAAATCATCTGGTAGGCCTCGCCGCCAACGATGCCGGGGTGGTTATCGCGGTCACCGACCCCTTTGATCAGGCCCTGATCGACGCCGTCGCGCTGGCCTGTGACAAGCCGGTGGTGGCGCGGGTGGGGCTGGGATCCGAGATCGACCGGGCCCTGGAGACGCAACTGGGTCCCGGCAAGTCGCTGATGGGTGAAATTACCGATACCTTCGGCAGCGACGAAGATATCAACGAGGCCGATGTCGAGCACCTGAAGGATCTGGCATCAGAGGCGCCGGTCATTCGCATGGTGAACCTCATCATGCAGCGCGCCGTGGAAATGCGGGCCTCGGACATACACGTCGAGCCCTTCGAGCAGATTCTGAAGGTCCGCCTGCGGGTCGATGGCGTGCTGCGCGCGATCGAGTCGCCGCCAGTACGCTCCACCGCTGCCGTGATTTCACGCATCAAGATCATGGCCAAGCTGAACATCGCCGAGCGCCGCCTGCCGCAGGATGGCCGCATCAAGCTGCAGGTACAGGGCAAGGAACTGGACCTGCGTGTCTCGACCGTGCCGACGATGTATGGCGAGAGCGTGGTAATCCGCCTTTTGCATAAGGAGAGCATCAAGTTCGACTTCGGTACATTAGGGTTCGAGGGGGAGTCACTCCAACGCTTCCTTAACGTGCTGGAGACGCCACACGGCATCATCCTCATCACCGGCCCCACGGGCAGCGGCAAAAGCACCTCGCTGTATACCGCGCTGCACAAGATCAACACGCCCGACCGCAAGATCATCACCGTGGAAGACCCGGTCGAGTATCAGCTCGAAGGCGTCAACCAGATTCAGACCAAGCCGCAAATCGGGCTCACCTTCGCCTCGGCCCTGCGCTCCATCGTCCGTCAGGACCCTGACGTCATCATGATCGGTGAGATGCGCGACATCGAAACGGCGCGGATCGCCGTGCAATCGGCCCTGACCGGGCATCTGGTCCTCTCGACCCTGCACACCAATGACGCGGCGGGCGGCGTGACCCGCCTGTTGGACATGGGACTGGAGGATTACCTGATCACCTCGACCGTGAACGGCATCCTCGGCCAGCGGCTGGTCCGGCGGCTCTGCCCGCATTGCCGGGAAATGTATGAGCCCCTGCCCGAGGTCGCGGCGGAGCTGAAACTCTGGAATTTCAGCGATGAGCGCACCATTCATCTCTATCACCCCAAGGGCTGTGAAGCCTGCGATGGCACCGGCTACCGGGGGCGGCTGGCCATCACCGAACTCTTGGTGATGAGCGACGATATCCGGCGATTGGTGATGAGCAATGCCCAGGCCCGCAAGATCGAGGAACAGGCCCTGTTGGAAGGCATGCAGACCATGTATGACGATGGCATCCGGAAAGCCGTGCAGGGCCTGACAACGGTCGAGGAAGTCCTGCGCGTGACCTCGGACAGCTAATCACGGGTTCAGAGACCATGCCGCTATTTCATATCAAGGCCGTCAATCGCGACGGTGAAACCATCGAGGAAGACCGCGAAGCGCCCAGCGAGAGCGCGCTGATTCTGAATCTGCAGGAAGACGGACTGTTACCGATCCGGATTTCGGCGGCGGGTTCCAGCCCCTTCGCGTTCCTGCGGTTCGGCAAGCGTGGCGCAAAAATTTCGCACAAGCAGGTGACCCTCTTCACTCGGGAGCTGCTGACCCTCCTTGAAGCCGGCCTGCCGCTGGACCGGGCGCTCTCGGTGCTGCTGGAATTGACCGCCAAGGAACCGGACTTCAACGCCATGATCGGCAAGATCCTGGAGAAGATCAAAGGCGGCGCGCAATTGTCCGACGCGCTGGAAGCGCAGGGCGGTGTATTCTCGCGCTTCTACCTCAACCTGATTCGGGCGGGCGAGGCGGGCGGTGCGCTGGAAGTGGTACTGGACCGGCTAACCCAATATCTCGACAGTTCCAAGGAGTTACGGGACACGGTCACCACGGCGATGATCTATCCCATCATCCTGGTGGTCATGGCGATCAGCTCGCTGTTGTTGCTGCTCACCTTCGTGGTACCACAATTCACTGAAATGTTCGACAGCGCGGGCAAGGAACTGCCGATCCCGACGCAGATCGTGGTTGGCGCGGCCGCCGCCATCCGCTCCTGGTGGTGGACGGCCATCCCCGTCTTCGCCGTCGTCAGCGCCTGGGTGCGCTACCAGCGCTCCGATCCGGTGCGGCGCCTGATTTGGGACGGCTGGATGCTGAAGCTACCCCTGTTTGGCGAACTGATCCTGAAGTTTCAGGTGGCCAGTTTCAGCCGCACCCTCGCGACCCTGCTGACCAACGGCGTCCCCCTGTTGGCCGGGCTGTCCATCGTCAAGGACACGCTGGACAACCGGCTGGTGGCGCAAAAACTCGGCCTTGCCGTCGACAGCCTCAAGGAAGGCGGCGGCATGAGCGCGCCGCTGATGGAAGCGGAAATCTTCCCGTCCCTGGCCATGCAGATGATCAAGCTGGGCGAGGAATCGGCGCAGCTGCCGGAAATGCTGGACCGCGTCGCAACCACCTACGACAAGGAGATCAAGATCTCCATCACGCGGCTGCTGGCCCTCCTGGAACCGGTGCTGATCGTGGGCCTCGGTATCATGATCGGCGGCATCATCATCTCGATCCTGATGGCGATCCTGAGCGTGAATGACCTGGCGTTCTAATGACTTCCGCCGGGCGGAGCCCGTGCCAATATAGCCTTTTCTCGTCCCAATGCCAGGTTAAAGATTCCAGCAAGATTTACGGAAACTCGCGAAAAGTCGCGTGAAATGGGAAAATCCGCCCTCACTTCGGCCAGGTTGACATTACCCTCCCTGGCCACCGATCTGCTTTAATTGCCTCTCGTCCAACCAACAAGACACTCCATGAACCATAAACCCTATCACCGTCTACGCACCGTGCGCCGCGCACAACGCGGCTTCACCCTGATCGAACTGCTGGTTGTTCTCGCCATCATCGGCCTTTTGGCCGGTCTGGTCGGACCGCAGGTCATCAAGCACCTGGGCGAATCCAAGACCAAGACCGCCAAGCTGCAGATCGAGGAGCTCTCCTCGGCGCTGGATATGTACCGCCTCGACGTCGGCCGCTACCCTGGCACTGAAGAGGGACTTGCGGCCCTGATCGAGCAGCCCGCCAGCGCCAAGTACTGGAATGGCCCTTACCTCCGCAAGAAGAAGATGCCCGCCGACCCCTGGAACAACCCCTATCACTATGTGCTGCCGGGTCAGCATGGCAAGTACGATATCTTCAGTCTCGGCGCCGATAACGCCGAGGGCGGCGAGGGCGAAGATCAGGACGTAAAAAGCTGGGATTGATCATCCGCGAGCCGCTACCGCCCGAGGCCCGCCGACTACCCGGTGGAAGGCGTCTGGCTTTGCCGGACGCCGGCGCCGAGGTGCCGGGGTTGACACGGCCAACTCCCTGTCCTCACCGGGCGGACCGCGGCTATTCACTCGGACAGGCAGCCGCCTTTCGGCTATCTGGCACCCGTCTTAGGGACACCCTCGAAGGTGTCCGCGATTTGGGGTTTACCCTGATCGAGATGTTGATCGTGCTGGTGATTTCCAGCATCGTCATGGCCACGCTGGTCCCCAACTTTGGCCCCGCCATCGCCCGGGCCCAGCTCTATTCCGCCACCCGGGATGTGGCCTCGGCGCTGCGGCATACGCGGGGACAGGCGATGCTCAAGGGCCAGGACGCCCTGTTCGAACTGAATACGATCCAGCACACTTACCGGGTCAGCGACCGTCCCAAAGTCTACAAGCTGCCCCCCGAGATTGAACTGGGCCTCTTTACCACCACCACGGAGACACTCGACGAGGGCACGGGCCGTATTCGATTTTTCCCGGACGGTTCGGCGACCGGCGGGCGGGTGACTCTGATTGCCGCCAAGCAAACCCGCGTGGTGGACGTGAACTGGCTGACCGGTGAAGTGCGGATCGGTGAAGATGATAGTGATCAGTAGCCCACGCGCACGCCAGGGCGGATTTTCGCTGCTCGAAATCCTCGTGGCATTTTCCATTCTGTCACTATCGCTCGGGGTGCTGCTGCGCATTTTTGCCGGCGGCGGGCATATCGCCGCCACCGCGGATGAATATTCCCGCGCCATCCTGACTGCCGAGTCCCTCATGGCCAAAGCGGGTGTGGAATCGCCACTGCAACCCGGCATCACCGAAGGCGAGCTGCCTGGCGGGTACCACTGGCACATTAATGTCCATCCTTATCCTTTCGATCAGGGTCTCCTCGGCGGCGAGCAACAGCTCGGCTTCAAACCTTTCTGGGTGGACCTGACGGTTGAATGGGGTGACGAGCTGGACCCGCGTGCCTTCGACCTGAAGACACTACGCCTGATACCTGACAAACCCGGGGGAGGCTTCAATTGATGGTCCGGCGCTTCAACTCTTTCCATAAGGGCTTCACTCTGATCGAAGTCCTGCTGGCGACAGCTCTTCTGGGGATCATGATGTTGCTGCTGACCGGCAGCCTGCGCATCGGCGCCGATAGCTGGGAGGCCGGTGAAGAGCGAATGGCCAAGGCCAGCCGGCTGTTCATCGTCGAAAGTTTTCTGCGCCGCCATATCGCCAGCCTGTTGCCGGTTTCCGGCGTCAACAAAAATGGCGAAATGGAGCCCGCGTTTCGCGGCACCGCCAGCACGCTGTCCTATGTGGCGCCACTCCCCGATCAGCTGGAGGGCGGCGGTCTCTACCGTTTCAAGCTGTATGTAGCGGGTCAGGACGACAACCGGGCCTTGCGGGTTTCGATCGTACCCTATCAGTCCGACCCGAATCAGAGCAAAACGGAACCCAAGCCCATCGATGACCTGGCTATCGTCGAAGAGGTCAGGAACATCGCCTTCAGCTATTACGGCCCCGAAACGACCGGCGGCAACGCACCACCTCCCGGTGGACCAATCGGCAAATGGACCGATACCTGGAGCGATTACCAGTTACCTACCCTGATCCGCATCGATATCGAGCGGGAGGGCGAGGACCCCTGGCCGACAGTGATGATCGCCCCCCGAACACTCATGCTGAGATAAACCCTTGACCGCACCCCGCCCACCTCGCGAAGCCGGCATGGCGCTGGTCATGGTCCTCTGGGTCATCAGCCTGATGACCATCATGGCCGGCAGTTTCGCCCTGTCCACGCAGCGCGAAGCCGGCATCCTGAGCCATGCCCATGAGCGCTCCAAGGCCCTCGCGCTCGCCGAGGGCGGGGTGAATTACGCCATGCTGATGCTGAGCCTGCCGGACCCGAAAAAACGCTGGCAGGCCGACGGCACTCCCTACGTCTGGCAGGTCGAAGGCGCCCGCGTCAAAATCCGCATCATGGACGAGGGCGGCAAGATCGACCTCAATGCCGCGCAGGAGCTTACGCTCAAGACTGTATTCAAGCTGGCTGGCCAGAATGAGGAACTGGCCGCGCAGCTGGCCGACGCGATCATGGACTGGCGCGACCCGGATGACTTGAAGCGGGCCCATGGCGCCGAGGCCGAGGATTATCTGGCCCGGCGCCTGCAGTCGCCGCCCCAGAATCGCAACTTTCTGATCATGGATGAACTGCGCGGGGTGATGGGAATTACACCGGAACTGTATCGAAAACTGGAGAGCTGGTTTACCCTATACACAGGCGAGGAGGGTCTGAATCCGGCCAAGGCACCCAAAGAAATACTGTTGCCGCTGATGGGCGGTGACGTGGCGGCATTGGAAAATTACCTGCAGCAGCGGCGTTTGAGTGCGGCGGCGGGCGGCGCACTGGCTTCCCTCCCGCCGGTTCCCGGCATGGCGTTTGGCGGGTCCAGCGACATGGCCTACACCGTATCGGCGGTAGCCGAGATCCAGGATCAGCAAGGGGCTGGCGTCCTGGCAACCATCCGCAGAGGGCCGGGCGCCGATGGCGCGCCGTTCACGGTACTCCGCTGGAAACCCACCCTCCTGCCTGCCAAGTCAAACCCATAGGAATCGCCACCGGCAATGGCCACACAGGGCCCGCCGCTTAATTGACATCATGCTCAAGTTCGATACCCCATTCGGCACACAGCTCAGCCAGTTCTACCAATGGTGGATTGGCGAACTCCTCTCGATGGTCCCCTCGGGGGTGCAGAAGCTGTTTGGCGGCGCCGCCGAGTATCTGGTCCTGACCCGTGACGAGCATGGCGTGTCCTTGTCCCATCTCCGGCCCACCGGTGAGGCCGAGCTGGTGCATTTGCTGCTGGATGAAACAGGCGGAGAAAGCCGTACACAGTATCTACAGGAAAATGCTGCCCTGTCCGAGGCCAAAACCGCGCTCAGGCTCACGGGTGCTCAGGGGCTGCGCAAACAGTTCAAGCTGCCGATGGCGGCAGAGGAAAACCTGAGGCAGGTCGTTTCGTTCGAGATGGACCGCATGACCCCTTTCAAGAGCGACCAAGTCTATTTCAGCACTGTTATCGTCAGTCGCCTGAAGGCCACCCGGCAGATTCTGGTGGATTTGATCCTGACACCGCGCGCCAAGCTGGATGCCTTGCTGGATGAACTGGCCGCGGCCGGCTGGCGCCCCGACATTGTCTACCTGGCGGGCGATGCCAAACCCGGCGGTTACAACCTGCTGCCCGACAAATTCAAACCCCCGCAAAGCCGCTGGCCTGGCCTGATCAACGGCACTCTGGGCATCATCCTATTCAGCCTGATCACCCTCTTGATTGCCCTGCCCATCTGGTCTGCCCGCACGGAGGCCAACCGCCTGCAGGGGGAAGTCAAAAAGACGGCGAAGATCGCCCAGGAAGTCGAAGCCATGCGCGAGGAGTCGGAAAAACTGCTGCATCAGGCCCGGTTCCTGCAGGATAAGAAACATACAGAGCCCGTACTGGTCGACACCCTGGAAGAACTGTCCCGCGTCATCCCCGATGGTACCTGGCTGAACGGAATGCAGTTCATGAACCGTAGAATCATCATTCAGGGCCAATCGCCTTCCGCGTCCAGTCTCATCCAGGGCATTGAAGCTTCAGATTTTTTCAATAACGTCAGTTTCGTGTCACCCGTCACCAAGGACACCTCCAACGGACTCGAACGTTTCCAGATTGCCAGCGATGTCGTGAACGGGAGGTATTCTGAAAAACCTCACTGAACGCCTGAGCCGGCCTATCGAGTTCAATACCTCGAAACTGGGCGCGGTCGCGCTACTGATATTGCTATTGGTGCTCATTTATTTCGCCGTCATTTCGCCCTTGCTGGGCCTCGGCAAGGAATACCGGGAGACAGTGGCTGATCTCAGGTTCCGTCTGCAGCATCTGCAGAAGGTTGTCGACGGCAAGGGACCGCTGACCCAGCGGCTGGACTCCATCAAGGCGCTGGCCCAAAAAAACGAGGCTTTTCTCCCCACCAGCACGGCGGCGCTAGCCTCGGCGGATCTGCAAAGCCGGATCAAGCAGGCCGTCAGCGAAGCCGGCGGCGAGTTGTCCAGTACCCAGGTCATCCCGGAGCGTAACGAGGAAAATGCCGTGCGGGTGGGCGTAAAAATCCGCATGACCGGCAGCACGCAGGTGCTGCGTCAGGTGCTGCACACCTTTGAATCCGGCAAGCCTTACCTCTTCATCGAAAACCTCAATATACGACCCATTCGCATGCCGCGTAACCCCAGGGACAAGAACCCGGCAGTCGAGGACCGCCTGAGCGTCGATTTTGACGTGGTCGGCTACATGCAGGCGCCCTGAAGATGCCCAAGCGTCTGCGTCCTTATATCCTGAGCGCCATTTTGCTGATCATCATGTCGGCCGTCGCGGCCCTGCTGACGGGCGAATGGTTCTACCTGCGCAAACACCGTGGACATGCGGTGCAATCGGAAAGCCCGGCAACCGCCCCCATGCCCGAACCCGGGCTATTGCCCGATGATTTCTCACTGCCTGCCCTGAACCTGTATCAACAGCTCGTGGAAAGGCCGCTCTTCATGGAGTCGCGGCGTCCCGGGCAGCCCCCGTCGGCGTAACCGCCCCCCCCCGCCGCCACCCCAGACGCCTCCGCCCATCACCCTGAAACTCATGGGTATTTTGTCCACCCCCGAGGGGAAAATGGCCCTCATCGCGGATGCCAAGGGAAAATACAAGCGCATGAAAACGAAGGATGCCCTGGACGGCTGGCAAATATCCGCCATCAAACCGGATCGGATTCTGATGGAGCAAGGCGGCTTCAAGGAAGATTTACCCCTGCTCAAAAAACGCCCGAAGGGTGCGCCGGGAGCCCGTCCATCAGTCCCCCCAGTGCCACCACCGCCACAACCCGTTCCATCCCCCGCGCAGACCAATCAGCGGCCGCCAATTCCGGGACAGGCCCCTGGCGCGGGAACGGGTCGTTACCCAGCGGCACAACCCATTCCTGGCAATGAGGGCATGACGGAGATTCCCGATGCCCCGGGAGAATTCCTGCCGGACGAGGGTGACGAGCTGCAGGGTCCTGGCCAAGATGGCAGCATGGAACAATCTACGCCAATGGATCAATAGCCCACGTTATATCAATATGTTGCGCAACCGCCAGATGGCCACGCCCCGATATCTGGGCTGCCGAGTTTCCAATGATTTCGACTGAAAGAAAACCTTCATGCACATGACGAAACGACGCCTCGCCGTCATTCCCCTGTCGATCGCCCTGGGCTTGGGCGGCTGTGAATCCCTGGCGCCGGAAGCCGTCAAGAGAACGCCCATTCCGGCCAATCTCCGCGTACAGCCGCTGAACAGGGGCCTGGATGCGCGTCCCATTCAGAGCGAACCGCTGGGCGCGAAGCCCGTGCAACCGCCGGAATACTATCCGGCCACCGGCAATCTGCTCGGACGCGGCGGAGCGACCGTGGGCGCGGCGCCCGCTTCCGCCGCGCGTGGCCACAAGGAGGGCAAGTACACGCTCAACTTTGATGACGCCGATCTCAACGAGGTAGCCAAAACCATCCTCGACGAGACCCTCAAACTCAACTATGTCATCAGCCCCAAGGTATCCGGACGGGTGACCCTGCAAACCACCCGGGCCTTGACCGATGACGAACTGATCCCGACGCTGGAAACTCTCCTGCGCATCAATGGTGCCGTGCTCATCAAGGACAATGGCATCTACCGCATCGAACCGGAAACTTCCGGCGTGGTCGGCGCCCCCGGCGCTCGCATGGGCATGCCGGGACAGCGGATTCCCACCGGCTATCAGCTGCGGGTGGTACCGCTGCGCTATGTCGGCGTGCAGGAGATGCAAAAAATCCTCGAGCCCCTGATGCCACCCAAATCGATCGTCAGGGTCGATTCCGCCCGCAACATGCTCTGGCTGGCGGGCAGCTCGGACGAATTATCCAGCGTACTGGATACCATCCAGCTCTTCGACGTGGATTTCATGCGCGGCATGTCGGTGGGCATTTTCCCGCTGGCCAACGTGGAACCCGCGCTGGTGGGCATGGAGATAGAGAAAATCCTCGGCGATACCGCCAAGGGTCCGCTGGCGGGCCTGGTACGGATTCTGCCGATCGACCGGCTGAACGCGATCATGGCCATCACGCCGCAACCGCGCTATCTGGAAGAAATTTCGAGCTGGGTGGGACGGCTGGATCGGTATAGCCCCCGCCGCATGGGCAGCATCCATGTCTACCGGCTGCAGAATGTCGATGCCGTGGAACTGGCGAAGACCCTCAGCAATATCTTTGGGGGGGGCGGCGGCGGGGGCAGCCGCGCTTCATTGCGGCCAGGCTTTGAAAACAGCAATGTCGGCGCCAGCAGCGCCGGAATTCCGGGCGGTGGCGCCAGCGGCTTTACCGACTCCAGTGGCAACCTGGGCTCCAGCACCTCGGGTAGCCTGGGTATGGGCTCGGGCTCAGGGAGCCTCGGCTCCACCATGGGCCCCAGTTACGGGTTCGACTCGGGCGGTGGCGGCTCCTCCGGTGGATTTGGCGGGAGCTCCTCCGGTGGATTTGGCGGGAGCTCCTCCGGGGGTTTGGGCGGCAGTTCTTCAGGTGGCCTGGGCGGTGCTTCAGGCGGCTTTGGCGGCAGTGGCGGCGGCGGTTTCGGCGGCGGCATGGGGCGCGGCACATCCAGCTCGAGAACCCAGGGCAGCACCGCCACCAATATCGGCAACATCCGCATCGTCGCCGATCCGCCGAATAATGCCATGATCATCACGGCCAAATCCCAGGAATACAAGGAAATCGAGGCCGTTATCAAGGAGCTGGATGTGCTGCCGCTGCAGGTGCTGATAGACGCGACCATCGCCGAGGTCGAGCTGACCGACAACCTGAAATACGGCATCAAGTGGTATTTCCAGGCGGGGTCGAACCGCGCGGGCCTGAATCCGGGTCAGCTAATCGCCGATGAAGTCGTACAAGCCGCTTCCGCATACGCTTTCACGTACTCCCTGACGGCATTAGGCAAGGATGTCAGATTACTGCTGCAAGCCCAAGCCGACAAAGGCAAGGTCAACATGCTGGCCTCGCCCTCGCTGATGGTGCTCAACAATCAGGAAGCCTCGATGCGCGTGGGCGATCAGGTGCCCATCCTGACCGGCTCCGTCTCCAATACCATCAACACCAACAATGTCGTCCAGGCCATCCAGTATCGCGACACGGGCGTCCTGCTGAATATCAAACCCCGGGTGAATGCCGGCGGACTGGTCAACATGGACATCATCCAGACGGTCAGCAACGTCAAGGCAAAGCCCAGCGGCAGCGGCCAGACTGATCAAATTAACTCACCCACCATTGCCCAGCGGCAGATCAAGAGCACCGTTGCCGTGCAGGACGGGGACACCCTGGTGCTCGGCGGGTTGATCAGAGAGAACACTGCCAATATCCGATCCGGTATCCCCTTGCTCTATGAACTACCGATCATCGGTGACCTGTTCGGAGCCACCAACATGGAATCTAATCGAACCGAACTGGTTGTCCTCCTGACCCCCCGCATTGTGGACAATCAGGTCAAGGGCCGGGAGATTTCCAATGAGTTCCGCCGCAAGCTCACCGGCCTCTATGACCCGGGTACGTCCAATATTAATTATGGCGGCAGCGGGGGCATGCCGTAAACCGGGTCAGGACAAGTTCGTGAGCAGCGCCGGCCATGACGATGCTCACGGGGGCTTTCCGTCTTATCAGGCAGACTGAAAGCCCCCAACACAGGTGCAGCGCCGATTCTGTTAAGCTGCGCCTCCACTCAAGCATTTGCCTGATCGGACTAAAAACGAGGAGAGCACCATGACCCTAAAAATCACCTGTACCGTTGCCTTTTTGACCGCCGCCTTCTGCCTGCCGGCAACGCAGGCCGAGGAAGCCGCCCCGAAGCCCATCCCCACCCCACCGGCTGGCGGGCAGCAAATGGGAGGGATGGATATGAGCGGCATGATGATGAGCGAGGATAAACTCAAGGGAAAACAGGAGCACCTGCTGAAAATGCATGAGCTGTCCAACAAGATTCTGGCAGCCACAGATCCCAAGGAGAAGGACCGACTGAAAGCCGAACAGCTTCAGCTGATGAAAGATCACGAGAAGCAGCATCACCAGATGATGCAGCAGCACATGCAGGACATGATGAAGCAGAAGGGCGGAATGCCCGGCATGTCAGGCGGCGCCATGCCGGGCATGCAGCACGGCGGCCCCGCAGCCGGCGGCATGGGCAACATGCCGGGCATGCAGCATGGCAATACCGCCCCGGCGGCTCCGGCTGCCCAACCCGCGCCCCCTCGCTGATAGCACCAAGCGCTAGGGGCGGCGCACCGCCCCTAGCGCTTCACGCCAGGTTCAACAAGCTTCCGGCAAAACCCGGCGGACCATTACAAAGTCGTCATACCGGTAACCCTTGCCACATTCGGTCATCTCGGTGCGAGCGATGACGAATCCGGCTTTTACGTAGGCACGAATCGCCTTGAGGTTTTGGCGAAAAACGTAGAGATAGATTTCTCGCAACCCCTCCGCCACCGCCAGCTCCAGGACCCTTGCCAAAGCCATGGCCCCGATGCCGAGACCGTGGAACTCGGGATCAAGATAGAGTTTGCCGAGGTGCAGCCGGCACGCTTCAGACTCGGCCCGGTACGCCATGAAGCCAACCGGCCGGGCCTCGACCCTGATCCACTCATAGCGGGACCCGTTGCGCATGTCGGAACGGATAGAATCAGGCCGGTAAGCCCGTTGCCAAAAAAACTCCAGCTCCCCCTCGGTCAGAATGTGCGGGCGATAATGCGCCTGCCAGATTTGCCTGGACATGATCGAAATGGCCTCGGCATCCCCGCTGCCAGCGTATTCAAAGCTCACATCAGGGGATGGCATGTGCAACACCCGCTCGTTCCTTGCTTTGGCGCTCAGACTCCTCGGTCCCCGGCCGGGATCGATTGGTGTTCATACGCTCAGGCCGGGTTGTCGCTCGGAATGAAAAAGCTCTCCACCCCAAAACGCTCCCGCACCCGAACCATAAGCGCCTGTATGCCGAACTGTTCGGTGGCATTATGCCCGCCGGCATACATGTGGAGTCCCGCCTCCTGACTCTCGTGCCAGTCATGTTCGCTCATCTCCCCGGTGATGTAGGCATCCAGCCCCTCGCGCCATGCCAGCACCCAGTCGCGATTGGCTCCGCCGGTGATGATGCCGACCGATTGCACCGGCCTCCGTCCGTCCGGCGTGGCCAGCAGCACGGCGTGATCGAGCACCTCGGCCAGGCGCTCTTGCAAGGCGGCAGCCGTGAATGGCTGGTGAAACTGTCCGCGCACCCCGGTCGGGCAACCCTGGTGATCGCCGAAGGGCCTCAGTTCGGTCAAACCCAGTTGCCGCGCCAGACAGGCCGCATTCCCCACCTCCGGATGCGCATCCAGCGGCAAATGATAGGCAAACAGGTTGATCTCCCGCCGGACCAGCGGCATGACACGGCGGGCGAAAGGTCCCGTCAGGGTCCGCGCCCCATGAAACGACCAGAACAACCCGTGATGCACCACCAGCGCCTGCGCCTGCCCTTCGGCGGCCACCCGCACCGAGTGCGCCGTGGCCGACACGGCAAACGCGATCCGTTCGACCACCTCGGCCCCCTCGATCTGCAGGCCATTCGGACCGTAATCGGCGAAGTCTCCAGGCTTCAGGAGATCATCGAAATACGCTTCAAGCCTGTCGCGGGTGAGGTTCATGCCAGTGTTCAGACTGTCCGATGGAAAGGGGGCCATGATAACGGCACGATCCATATCCTGAGTGTACCGGCATAACCCAAATACGGAACAAATACCTTACGATTACCCCCAGGACTGTTGATATGAGCATTATCCCGATCCGGCCCCTGGCTTAACCCTCACGTGAGTGAACCATCTTAATGAACAGAAGAGAACTTCTGACCCGACTGGCCACCCTGGCGGCTTGGGGAACCTTGGCCCCCTCAGGATCACGCGCCACCCCCGGGCCCGCGAAAGCCGCCGGCAAAGGGCAGGCGTTCAGCCATGAGTGGCTCAAGGAGGAGGCCAGGCGACTCTCGGAAGGCCCCTTCGTGCCCTTCGCCAACACCCTCCCCGAGTGGATCGCCAATCTCGACTGGGACGATTACCAGTCCATCCACTTCCGCAAGGAACTCTCACTCTGGGCCAAGGAGCACCTTCCGTTTCAGGCGCGGTTGTTTCATCTGGGACTGTTCTTCAAGCATCCCGTCACGCTTCACGAAGTCGTACAGGACGTAGCACGGCCGATTCATTTCTCCAAGGATCTCTTTACTTATGGCAAGCAGCTCCCGGTCCCTGAACATGTCGAGGATATCGGTTTTGCCGGTTTTCGTATTCATGCCCACCCTGATTTCGAGCGCGACATGTTCTCGTTTCTCGGCGCCAGTTACTTCCGGGCGGTCGGCGGCACCAAGCAGTATGGGCTGTCGGCAAGGGGACTGGCGATCGATACAGGCTTGCCTCGCGATGAGGAATTTCCGGAGTTCCGCGGCTTCTGGCTGGAACGGCCCGCGCCCAAAGCGGAAACGGTGACCATTTACGCCCTGCTCGACAGCCCCAGCATCACCGGCGCCTACACCTTCATCGTCAACCCCGGCGCTTCAACGGTGATGGACATCGAAGCCGTCCTTTATCCGCGCAAGAACATCGAACGCATCGGCATCGCGCCGCTAACCTCGATGTTCCAGAATGGCGAGAACGATCGCCGCGTAGCCGACGATTTCCGTCCTGAAATTCACGATTCCGATGGCCTCTCGCTGCACACCGGCTCGGGCGAATGGATCTGGCGGCCGCTGGTCAATTCGCCCGTAGTCCGCGTCAACTCCTTTGCCGACGACAACCCCAAAGGTTTCGGGCTGTTGCTCCGCGATCGCAACTTCGACCACTATCAGGACGATGGCGCGAATTACCACCTGCGTCCGTCGGTTTGGGTCGAACCCTTGGGCGACTGGGGCAAGGGCGCGGTCCAACTGGTCGAAATCCCCTCGCCAGACGAGACTTTCGACAATATCGTGGCTTACTGGAACCCGGCGAAAGCCTTTGGCCCGGGCCAGGAGCGTATTTATAAATACCGTTTGACCTGGGGCTCGGAACCACCCGACAAGCCGCAAACCGCCACCGTGATGGCCACCCGCGTGGGTGCCGGCGGCATTCCAGGCCAGAAAAACCGCGCACCTTCCCG
>JAJRDJ010000024.1 GCA_028678445.1 Methylococcaceae bacterium | reverse complement strand
TGCCGTGCAAGACGGCCCCAAAGCCACCGTCAATCTCATGCCTATCCTGCTGAAACGCCTGACCGTGACGGGCTCGACGCTGCGGCCCCGGAGCCTTGCGGAAAAATCCGCTCTTGCCGAAACCTTGCGCGAAGAGGTCTGGCCGCTGTTGGAAACAGGTCATATCCGCCCGATCATCCACCAGAGTTTTCCTCTCGAGGGGGTGCGCGAGGCCCATGCCCTGATGGAAAGTAACCGGCACATTGGCAAAATCATTCTGACAGTGGATCCCTCGTTATGCTGACATGTCCAAGAACCGCAGCGCTGTTGCTGCTGTCGGCCATCACACTGCCCGTCAGCGCCGATCTCGCCAAGGGACTCAACGCGGCCGCGGCACAAAAATGGACGGAGGCGCTGAGGGAATTCAAACCAATGGCCGAACAGGGGGACGCCAACGCAGAGGTGAATGTCGGCAATCTTTATCTGCGGGGACTCGGTGTCGAGCAGGACTATACAAAAGCCTACGACTGGTTTGATAAGGCGGCTCGCCAAGGCAACGTCGCAGGGCAGACTAAACTGGGGCTCATGCACTACTACGGTCTGGGGATAAAGGAGGACCATGCCGCAGCGGCTGAATGGTTCCTGAAAGCGGCCGAACAAGGAGACCCTGAAGCCGCACTGGTGCTGGGAGAATTGTATAACCGGGGGGATGGCGTCACACGCCACCCGGTGGAAGCTTATCTTTGGTATTCCGTCGCCGCCGATTTGGGGAAGGAAGACGCCAATGACCAGCGCATCCGGCTACTAGATGAGCTGTCTCCCGCCGATATCAATATCGCGCTGACCCGCCTCAATGTCTGGCGTGAACAACATCACAGCATGGCCCGGGGCGCCTCCCGCATCCAACCGGAACTCGGGACTACTCCGGAGAGAGGAAAAACGGGCCGCTCAGTCAAGCAAACGCCAAGCCATCGCCCGCTAGCCAAACCCAAATAACCAAGGATTCAGGTGGTAAGAAAGAGGGAATGATCCGATCATGCGCCGAAGTGACAGACGTAATCGAGTAGCTCCAGCGTCTCGATCTCAAACCGGCTGTTGCCCGGCACCCTAAAGGACTGTCCTGCAGTGTACTCGCTCCAGTCCGATTCGCCATCCAGACGAACCCGGCAACGACCACCGACCACCTCCATCACTTCCGGCGCCGCCGTGTTGAACGTCAGCAAGGAGGGGAAGATCACCCCGAGAGTTTTACGGGTGCCATCCTTGAACAGCACGGTATGGCTGACACATTGACCATCAAAGTACACATTGGACTGCTTGACGACACTGACGTTGTCGAACTGACTCATCATTACCTCGGTTAGGGTCAAATCTGGGAAAGCAACAGAAACACTCGGGGCGTGGGTCAGATCAGCAGGACCAGGAGCACAAGAATCAGTACTCCAGCCACCAGCCGATAAGGCCATCCGAGTTCCGTCCATGCCAGCCGCACCTCGATGACCCGGATTCTGAACCAATTCCGGACCCGCGGCCAGAATGTTAACCGCGCATGCCGCCACGTCCACCGGGCGAGGAAAAATACCAGTAGCACCTTGAGTGGGGTGAGGCCAATAGCCGTGATGATTTCGGAATAACGGTCCGCCTCGTGTGGAAAATGATTTTTCAGCCACTCGGCGATCTGATCCTCCAGAAACTCTTCGGGCGCCTCGATTAGCACCAGCCAGATATTTTCGAAAAGATCAAACAATAATTCGAAAATATTGAGGCCGAGCTCCAGTAAAACGCCCTCCCACAGGCCGATCAACAAGATCAAGCCTCCACTCAACCACCATAACGGCTTCCAACTGGGCTGGATGTCAGTTGAAGGGGGGAGTGGGGGCTGGGAATCTTCGTGAGCTTCGTTCGCGTCAGAATCGGACATGGCAACAGACACAGTTGACTGGTTGAAGTGGCGCTGCAGATTAACGGCGAACGCTATTCTGTTCAAGCCATGTGCATGCACCCAGCCTTCGGCCTTAAACATCAGAAGTTCCCGAAGGCTTGGGGCCCATGGCAACTATGCTATAGTTCGCATGATAAAAATACTGGCAATAAAACCGTTGATGCACTGACGATAGGGGTCGTGCTTCGGCAACACGCCCGAAATGACAGAGGCGTTCAACAGGTCCCCGCCCCCCATAAAAACCCATCGAGAGCTTCATGGAAATCAAAGAATGGCTGCAGGTCTGGCAGTTTGAGCATAACCCATTCGTAATTTTCGACGCCGACCGAGACCCTTATCTACAGACTTCCATGGTCGAGAACACATCCCTCCGATCGGTTCTCCTGCATATTGATAAGCCCAGTCCCTATGTTATTTTCGCCATCCGCGGGGCCGGCAAATCGTCGATGCGAATCGACACCGAGCGCTACCTCAACGACTACCGTGACCAGGTTCTGGTCATCCCCTATATCGAATTCAACGAGTTGCTTGCCGAAGTCGCACGACCACGGAGCTTGCCGCTGGAATACGCCTCGGACAAATCGGCGCTGGCGCGCTTCTTCAAGCGGAAGAAGGAAATTCCAATCGCCCGTAATCCGCGAATAACACTGGACGATCACCTGGATTATTTACTCAAGCTCGGCATCGAAGAACTCTACAGGACCATCTCCGACACACCGCGGGAAGACCTCCTGAAGAACAACCGGGAGTTCGCCGAAAAATTCATGCTGCTGACTGCCCTCTATTACACGCCCAACGACCTTTCCAGCAAAGTTGCGGTCCTACGACGTTTGATGGCGATCGCGAGCTACGAGCGTAAAAGCACCTTTTTCCTGAAGAAGCAGGCGAAGTTCCTGGCCGGCGAGATTTACCGCTATATTCGTGGCGTCCCGGTTTCACTGGAAGGCACCGTAAAAACCATCCAGGAAATCGGCGTTGGCCTGTTTGAATTCCATGGCATTCCCCGCAACACGGAGAACCGCTTCACTCTGCTGAAAAGCTTCATGGAACTGGTGCGCTATTTTGGCCTGTCGGGCGTTTACCTCTTGGTCGACCGCGTGGACGAACCGACCAGCATCAAGGGCGACCCGGAGAAAATGCGCGAGCTGGTGACGCCGATTCTCGACGATCAGCTTTTCCAGATCGATCACCTCGGCATCATCTTGTTCCTGCCTTACGAACTGCATGACCTGAAGAAGTATTACCGCAGCGACCGGATCAAGACCATCTCATCCATCAATTGGTCTCCGGACAACATGATCCGCCTCATCGAGAAACGCATGAACGTGGGCCGCAAACCCGGCAGCCCGCCCATTCATCTTTCCGATATCTTCGAGGAACAGGGCGAGAGCAAGGCCAACTTCATTGTTCGCCAACTGACCCCGCGCAACGCCTTTCGCCTGCTTAGCATCATCCTGGAAGAACACTGCCAAACCGTGATTTATGGCGTGAAGATATCGACCGAAGTCTATGAATCCGCCGTGCAGCGCTACCTGATCGAAAAGGAAGGCTATTAACAACAACCCACTGCGTCTGTTTCAGCGCCCCGCGAGCCAGAGACGCAGCCGCAACCCCAGTGCAGAAGTGTATCCGGTGGTTGCAAACCGGATGTTGTCCAGCCTGTCTACAATAAATAGGGCCGGAACCCCGCGAATCCCGTAAGTCTTGCCCAGGCCACCCTCAGGGTCCAGGAGTGTCTGTACCTCGAATTGATGAACCGCCATGTATTCGCGGACGTTTGCACCGTCACCTGATTGCGTGGCCACCGTGATGAGGGGGAAATCCCTGGCCAGTTCCGTCACGGTACTCTGCATTGCCCTGCATATCCCGCACCAGCTTGCCCAGAAGTAAATCAGGGCCGGTTTCGGCAATGTATCCAATCTGGCAAAGGGTTTGCCGTTGACCAGCAAACCCTGCAGCTCGGGCGCCTTGCCTCCGTCAATCATCCCACTGCTGGCGTAAAGCTGAATGGCGAAAACCATCACCAGCACGGCTATCCAGCTCAGCAGGGATTTCAAGACGTTTGTCCTTCTCATCATCATGCAAACCGCTGCAAGAGCTCCCCTCCCTGGCGCTTGAGCCATTCACGCTCGCGCGGCCAGCCAGGCAGACAATGGGTGACCAGCGCCCAGTATTCACGGGAATGATTTCGATGACGGATATGGCAGATTTCATGCACCACCACATACTCCAGTACCGAGGGCGGCGCGAAGGCAAGAATCCAGTTGAGATTGATGTCATTGCGCGGGCCGCAACTCCCCCAGCGAGTCTTCATGCGCTTGACGCGAATGTTGCGAGGGAGCAACCCGGAGGCATGACCGTAAAGGTGTGCCAGGCGGTCGGCCTCGATCCGCATCCATTTCGCCACCCAACTAAACAGAGCGGTTCGCACCTGCAGGTCCACCGGGATCGAGCTGGAGGCCGGTAGTGCAATCTCGAACGGGCCATCCTCCGCCCGTGCGATCCGCAAGCGTGCTCCCGCAAGCTGACGGACCACCAGCGGCACCTCGCGTCCCTGAAAAGGCACCGTGCTGCCAGACGCCAGCGGCTCGCGAAGATGCGTATCTTGGTTGAGGCGATCCCGTATTTCCATCAGCTTGCGCTCGACCCATTGACGCTGCCGATGCATAAATATCAGGGCCTGCACTTCGCTCACATGGGGCGGCACCACCAGCTCTACCCCGCCCGGCTTGACCACCAGCCGCACATGCCGGGCCCGCTGGCTGCGGCGTATCGACACTGGGAAGGCGTCTTTAGCGGGCATCGATCACGCCCGACGGATGGACAGCACTTCCAGTTCCTTGTCGCCCGCTGGCCGCCGCCAGGTCACGACTTCGCCCACCCGGGCATTCATCAAGGCATTTGCGAGCGGAGACACCCAGCTGATCCTGCCTGCCGCCGCATCGGCCTCGTCCTCGCCGACGATGACGAAATTCAACCGCTCACCCTCGGCATCCTCCGCCTCCACGGCCGCGCCAAAATGTACCTTGTCCAGCGGTTGCCGGTCCGGCTCCACCAATACAGCGCGCTTGATACGTTCGTTGAAGTAGGCCAGATCACGCGCCAGGTCGCGGCTGGATTGCAGACTGGAGAGGTCTTCCTTACCGCTCAGGGCATTCCGGGCCTCGGACAATACTCTGACCCGCTCCTGCAGCAACTGGAGCCCCCTGGGCGTAACATAGTTGACATGCGGACTTTGGGGTCTGGGGGGACCCGCGGTATCGTCCTGCTCATCGAGTTCCTTCACAAACGCACGACTCATGGATTTTCCTCGGAATAATTTCAATGGGATGCCCAGCTAACTATCATGGTGGTCGCCCCGAAACTTATCTCTTTCACGCTAAAAGCCGGACATAGGGAGATCAGGCTTCGGCCGGGGCCAACATCCGAGCGGCGAGCCGGGCGAGCTCCGCTGACCCGTCGCGATCGCCCAGTGAGTCACGGACCGCCAGCAACGCCTTCCGCATGGCTTCGGCATAAGGCGCATCCCTGAGTATCCTGCCGATTTCCCCGGCGATATTGGCAGGGGTCGCCTCATGCTGAATATACTCCCGCACCACGGATTTTCCGGCGAGAATGTTCGGCAAGCCAATGAAGGGCAACTTGACCAGCATCCGGCCCAGCCAATAACTGAGCGGGGCGAGGCGATACACAATAACCATGGGAATACCGAGCAGTGTCACCTCCAGAGTCGCCGTGCCCGATACGGTAATGACGGCATCACAGCATTGCAGGGCGTCATAATCCTGCCCCTTGATAACGCGGAGATCCAGGTCAGGATCATCGAACGCCCCGGTGATCGCCGTATCGGGAACGGAGGCGGCCTGAAACAACAGGAAGCGGGACGATTCGAATTCACGCGACAACTGCCGGGCCGATTGCAGAATCACCGGCATCAATCGCCTGATTTCGTTGGCGCGACTCCCCGGCAACAGCCCGATAATAGGGCCACTTAGCGCTGCATTCCCGTCATGATGCCCAGCCCCGGATAAACCGAACTTTTCCAGCGCCTCCAACTTGCTCAGGGAGGGCCTGACCTTACCCGCCAAGGGGTGACCGACGTAGGTGGCCGGCACCTGATAGGCGTCATAATACGGCAGCTCAAAGGGAAAGATCACCGCCATATGGTCGATGATGCGGCCGTAGCTCTTCACTCGTCCGGGCCGCCAGGCCCAAACCTGTGGGCTCACGTAGAATAGCACCTTGATGCCTCTGGCCTTGGCGGCCTTGGCGAGCCGGACATTGAACTCCTTGTAGTCCACGCAGATGAGCAGATCGGGGTGGCGCTCACCTGCCGTTTTCTGCATCAGCGTGAGCGCCCCGCGTATCTCACCATAGTGCCGGGCGATTTCGGCGAGGCCAATCACGCCTATCCCGGACGAGTCGAAACACAGTTCGATCCCGGCTGCGCGCATGGCAGGCCCGCCCATACCGATGCCCCGCACCCCAAGGATGAGTTTTCGCAACTCCCGGAACAGGGCGGCGGCATGCTGATCGCCTGAGGCTTCCCCGGCGGACAGCATGACCAGGGGCGAATCTTCAGCCATCGAGCGCCGAGCGGATGACCTCTACGATATGCCGGATATCCTCCGCTTCCAGTTCCGGGTAAATGGGCAGGGAGAAGCATCGCGCGGCCACGCCTTCGGTTACCGGCAGGGA
>JAJRDJ010000153.1 GCA_028678445.1 Methylococcaceae bacterium | reverse complement strand
GGCTATTAGACGCAACGCAGTGGTCTTTCCGCAACCCGATGGTCCCAGCAGGGTCAGGAACTCGCCTTCTGCTACAGAAAGGTCCAGGCCGGGTAAAACCGTCTTGCCGTTGTAGCGTTTAACGATCGCTTGGAATTGAACAACAGGGTGTAAGGTGTTCAAGGAAACGGGATGTAGATACGGTGCGAGTCGGGTATGTTCCAGCGGGTCAACCGGCTTGCGATAGAAATCCGATCCCGCCCTCCCCAGAACCACCGTCAATATATGCGGGGAATCATTGAGTAATCCCCGCAGGTTCTGTTCCGGTAACAGGCTTGCTGGAGCGATGGATGGCAAATACCTGACCCATGCCGCTGATGTCAGGGTAAGACGCCAAGCGAGTGCAGAAACTGTCTTGCCGCTTTTCCCGGATCAGTTCAGCGTGGGTGGCCGGAACTGATAGAGCCAGGTTTCCGTCATGGCATCGCCATTGCCCCGGATATAAAGGCGTAACTCGACCGGTTCATTGCCTTGCGGCGTCAGGTCAAAGATGGCGCGCCAGCGCCGGGTGCCTGGAATGGGTTCCATAAATGCACCGCTGATAGTGCCATGGGACGCGGTCACTACCGGCTCGGCCTTGACCGTGTCACCCCAGAGCGGGTCCAGGGCAGGACCTGCAAACTCGACGTTAAATTTGAAAACGCCCTTGGGGCGGGGCTTGCCTGGCTGTCCGCCACGACCTATCCGGGTAGCGACGCAGCGCGCGACCTTGGCTGGATAAGGCTCATCGCCCAGCCAGTGCAAGCGGTACTTCAGCCGATAGGCTGCTCCCGCCTTCGCGGGCTCCGCTGGTCGCCAGAAGACCACAATGTTGTCGTGGATTTCATCATCCGTGGGCAACTCGACCAGTTGGACCGATCCCTTGCCCCAGTCTTCCAGGGGCTCTGCCCACAGGCTGGGACGCCGCTCGTAATTCACCCCATCCAGATAGTTTTCGAATACCCGGTCGCGCTGCAGGAGACCAAAGCCCTTGATGCCACTGTCGACAAAGCTCGACGCCACAGCAAAGGGCTGATTTACAAGGGGCCGCCAGAGTCGTTCACCCGTCCCGGTCCAAATGGCCAACCCGTCGGAGTCGTGAACCTCGGGGCGCCAGTCTTCGAGTCGGCGCTTTTCGGTCTCGCTGAACCAGTACATTGACGTCAGGGGCGCTAGCCCCAGCTTGGCGATGTCCTTGCGTAGGAATAGCGCCGCATCAATATCCTGGACGACACCTTCCGTGCGTCGAATGGCAAAGTGATAGGCGCCCGTGAGGCTGGGGCCGTTCAACAGTGCATAGACGTGAACGGGGTCCGCGTCCTGCTTGGCGCCCTCGATGAAGAATTCAGTGAAATCCGGGAACTCCTCGGGTGTCGGTTCGGCGGAGTCCACGGTCACGCCGCGCGCCGAAAGGCCATACTGATTCAGCGCGCCGATGGCCCGGAAATACGAGGCGCCCAGATATGCCACCCAGTCCTGGGTTCGCCAGTCTTCCCGATGCCGCGACTCCTGCAGGCGAAACCCGGCAAAGCCGCTGCTCTCCGGCAGTTTGTGAGCGATACTGTCCTTGGGCATCGAGAAATAGTCGCTGCTATAGAGAATTTCCCGGGCTTGGCCCGTTTCGACGACATGCATCTTGACGGACTTCTGGAAGAACTGCCCCAGATGGAAGAACGTGGCCGGATACAACTCGGGGCCCTTGGCAAACAGTGCGGATTCCGGCCGATAGCGAATATTGCCCCAAGCCTCGTAGTCGATCTGCTGGACGATCGTAGGCAGAGGTTTCGGCGGCGCGGTGTAAGACTTTTTGGCCATTTCCTTTGCCTTTTCTATCAGCTGATCGAAGCTGAAGGGGCGGCCGGGGCCGAATTTCAAGGTTTCCGTCGAAGCCGTGACACTCAGCGGGAACAGGATCAGTGCGTTCAGAACCAAAAGGACCCTGGCGAGCGGTAAGGTACTTGTGAGGGTGATGTGCTTCATCAAGCTTTCTCTAGTCATGCTGGATTTGAGAGGGAGTAGAAACTTTAACGGAACGGGGCGGATTAAACCGGGTAAGCCGCGGATGGCGCTAATGGGTCAGCGTTTGTCACGAAACTTGATGCCTAGGGAATTCAGCTTGCGGTAAAGGTGTGTCCGCTCAAGGCCGATCGCGGCCGAAAGCCGAGCCACGCTGCCAGCGTATCTATCGAGGTGGTATTCCAGATAGGCTTTTTCAAAGCGCTCGCGGGCCTCCTTGAGGGGCAGATTATAAAAATCGGGTTGCTGGATGACCCCGCGATGGGATTCAACCACCGGTTCCCCCACGGCGGTCTTGACCTCATCAAGCGCTACCTCGTCCCCGCTGCCGAGAATGAGCAGCCTCTGCACCAGGTTTTTCAGTTCGCGGATATTGCCGTGCCAGGGGTAATTGCGGAGGAAGTTCTGCACGGCGACCGGAAATGTCCGGAATGGCAGTTTTTCGCGGCTGACGAAATAATCGACGTAAAACTTCAGCAGGTCGGGAATATCTTCGCTGTGCTCGTGGAGTGAAGGCACCTTGAGCGCTACGACGTTAAGGAGGTAATACAGCTCGGGGCGGAAGCGGCCGGCCCGGACTTCCTCCTCTAGCGATTTGCAAGTCGAGGCGATGACGCGAACATCCACATGTAGCAGTTCGCTGCCCCCGACCCGTGAAAAGGAATTGGACTCCAACGCGCTCATCAAGCGGACCTGTGTCTCGGGTTCCATGTGAGCGACCTCGTCGAGGAACAACGTGCCGCCGTGGGCCTGTTCCAGCAGGCCATGCTGAATGATGTCGCCATCGACCCGGCCAAAAAACTCCACTGCCGAATGGTTGCTGGCAATGGTGCCGACCCCGACATCGACAAACGGGCCGTCGCGGCGCGGACTGTTGGCATGCAGGTATCGCGCCAGGGTTTCCTTACCGGAGCCAGGCTCACCCAGCAACAGCACCCTTGCATCATGTTGTGCCAGCCGCTTGACCTGGTCGCGCAGTTTTTCCATGATGAGACTTTTGCCGATGGGTTCCACGGGGACATCCATGCGCCGCCGGAGGCCGATATTCTCCCGCCGAAGCTGGGCCGTTTCCAGGGCGCGCTCGACCGTCACCAGCAGTTTCGCCATCGAAAGCGGTTTTTCCAGGAAGTCGTAAGCGCCCAGGCGGGTCGCCTCCACAGCGGTTTCCACCGTGGCATGACCGGACATCATGATCACGGGGCAGAGTCCGTTTTCCTTGAGCCAGTCCTTCAGGAGGCTGATGCCGTCTTCATCCGGCATCCAGATATCCAGCATGATCAGGTCCGGCTTGTGCTCCAGCCGCTCGCGCCGGGCCGTTGCGGCGTTTTCCGCGACATGAACCAGATAGCCCTCATCCTCCAGTATCTCTCGGAGCAACTGGCGGATATCAGGCTCATCATCCACCACCAGGATTGTTTTTTTCTGCATGTTCAGTGTTCGCTCGTGACAGGTTGTGCGGCGACAGGCAGCCGGATGATGAAACTGGCCCCGCCGCGATGGGTGGTGTCCAGCTTGATGCTGCCGCCAAGCTCCTCGATGATGCGCTTGACAATGGCTAAACCTAACCCGGTCCCCTTGGTTTTGCTGGTGACGTAAGGCTCGAAAATCCGGTCAGCCTGGTCGGGCGGGATGCCTGGTCCATTGTCGCTTAAACAGAATTCCACGCAAGACTGACGCGGATGTTCGCAAAGCCGGCTAGTAATGGTCATTCTACCCGAATGCCTCGCTGGCATGGCTTCCTGTGCGTTCTTGATCAGATTGTGGAAGACCTGCCGCAGCTTCACGGGATCGGCCTGTACCGGGGGCAGATCCACCGCCAGGGATAGCTCGAATTCCAAGCCGGACGGTGGCGGGTAGAGCGCCACGACTTCTTCTATCAGCGAGTTGAGTGACAGGGCTTTGGCCTGGGTCATGGTGGGCCTGGAGTATTCGGCAAAGGCGTTGACCATGCTTTTCATGGCTTCCACCTGCTGCACGATGGTGCGGGTGGATTTTTCGAGCATCTCCAGATCGCTGCCTTCCAGGGTCTTGGCCAGTTTGTGCCGTAAGCGCTCGGCGGATAGCTGAATGGGTGTCAGGGGGTTTTTGATCTCGTGCGCGAGGCGCCTGGCCACTTCACTCCAGGCGGTGCTGCGCTGCGCCTGAATCAGCTCGGTGACGTCATCGATCACCAGCACGGCGCCCAGGCGTTCGGTGTCGGAACCAAAGAGCGGGGTGCCGCGGCAAAACAGTTCCTGCCGGCCCGCCGGCCCCTGGAAGGTGATCTCCTGTTGCCAGGTTTCCGCCGGTCCGTTGATGTGGGATTCCAATTTTTCCATGAGGCTGGCGAGGTGCGGGTAAGCACCGGTCAAAACCGCCAGCGGCCAGCCGACATACTGGCCGAAGTTGGCGTGGAGGATGGTGTCGGCCGCCTGATTGGCGGTGAGCACATTCATTTCGGGATCAACACTCAGAACGCCCGAGGAGAGATTGGCGAGTACCGTTTCGAGATACGCATGCTGACGCTCGACCTCCAGCCGGGAGCGATGCGCTTCGTCACGGGCCTGGGCAATTTTCCCGGTCATGATGTTGAACGACTGCACCAGGAAGCCCAGTTCGCCACGGTCATTCACCGGCAAGCGCTTCTCGTAATCCCCCTCGGCCAGGGCGCGAGTGCCTATGGCGAGGAGCCGTACCGGCTCGACGATGCGGCGAATGCTGAGAAAGGCGGCCCAGAGTGCCGCAAGCAGGCTCAACAGGAGGACCAGGGAGAGGGTCAGCGTAAAGGTAATTTTCAGTGAATCACGCAGAAACGTGAGTTCCTTGTAGTGGAGGTAAGCCGATTCCACGGTGCTCGTCAGCCGCGCCAGTTCCCGGGGGATCGGGTAAATGGCCTGCAGAAAGATGGCGTCTTCTCCCGCCAGCGAAACCACGGCCCGAATTTGCAGGTCCTCGTTCCGGGTGCTTTCCAGCCTAACATAGGGTTTGCCCTGCCGTACCTGCACCATGATACCGATTTCCGGCAGGTCCGGGATGAAGGTATCGGTCTTGACGCCGCTAAACGCGATCACCTGACCCTGCCGGGAAAACAGGGTCATCTCGGCATCTTCGGATTCATTCAGTTCTGCGAGGCGGACTCCCAACAGCGAAATTGGCGAGGTGGAGAGTTTTTCAGCCGTGTGCTCGGTATCTTTCAAGAGGTTACCCATGCGTTCATCGAGGGCGGTCTTGCCAAGTTGCAGGGCATCCTCCATTGCCTGGTCGATTTTCACGTCGAACCAGCTATCGATGCTCCGCTCCAGGAATTGCATGGAGTAGAAAAAGACGATGGCGGCGGGCGCCAGCGCGAGCAGGCTGAACAGGAAGATCATGCGCGCGGTCAGGGTGGAACCCGCCGCTTTTTTCCTTAGCTGGCGGACCAGCCAATAAAGGTTGATGCAGACCAGGCCAAGCAATAGCAGCGAGGCCAGTGTGTTGATGAGCACCAGGACCGAATACATCTCCCCCAGTCGCGAGGCATCCTGGGTGGCCGAGCTCATGAGGTGCAGCGAGGCGAGGATCGCCAGGAAGAGGGCGACAATCGAGACGGTCAGGGGGGGTTTCAGGGTTTTACGCGCCATGACAGGACAGGGCTGGCGTGGTGCCATTCCGGGGAAAGATAGGCCACCGCCCGCAAGGGGAGCGGCAGGGATTCGATATCCAGTCGCAGGCTCAGGCGAGCCTCATAGTCTTGGCCTTTTTCCAGACGGCCCGCATCCTGGAGGCGCCAGCCGCGAATTCGGCTGAGGGTATCCTTGACCGCCGAGAGGCTCGTGAAACTCTGCACGGCGCCGCTGGACTGGTCGGCAAGCAGGTAGGACTTGGCCAGTGGATGGTAGCGAATCTGTATCCTGCGCTGTTCTTCGATGATGGTTTCATCGAACCAGTAAGGCCGCTCACGCTGGAGGGTCAGTTCAATCAGGAGGGTAAGCGGCACCCCGTTTTCCAGTGCCTCGAGGGCCGCCGGATCGAAATTGTATTCTACATCGGCACTCACCAGCGCTTCACCATCGCGGGTGGTCAGATTGGCCTCCTTGATGAAGATGCCATGTTCCCCAGCCTGGATGCCCGTGGCCAAGAAGAGGAGCAAAACGATCCAGCCATGCTTCAAGCGCATGGCAGGCGTTTTTCCAGCCGTGCATAGTAAAAGCCGTCCATGCCGTTCGTCCCAGTGAGTATCTGGCGGCCATGCGCCAGCGGGATGCCCCAGTCCGTCATGATCGGCAGCTCGCGGGCATCCTCGTGCTCCAGGAGAAAGCGGGCGATCTTGGCTTC
>JAJRDJ010000152.1 GCA_028678445.1 Methylococcaceae bacterium | reverse complement strand
GCCCTATGACCGATTACATCATCCGCCGGCTGCTGTACGCCCTGCCCCTGCTCCTGGGTATCAATATCCTGACCTTCGTCCTGTTCTTCGTCATCAACACGCCGGAGGACATGGCCCGCATGCACCTCGGGCAAAAGCACGTGACGGCGGAGGCCATCGAAAAATGGAAGCATGAGCGCGGCTATGATCAGCCGCTGTTCTGGAATGGCCGGGCCGAGGGCGCGAAACAGGTCACGCAGACCATCTTTTATCAAAAATCCCTTGGCCTCTTTCTGTTCCGCTTCGGCCGCTCCGATGCCGGTCGCGATATTGGCGCCGATATTGCCCAGCGGATGTGGCCCTCGCTGGCGATCGCCGTGCCTTCGTTACTCGTGGGACTGGCGGTGGATATCAGTCTTGCCCTGCTGCTGGTGTTTTTCCGGCTGACCTATCTCGAATTCTGGGGCGTGGCGGTGTGCGTGGCGCTGATGTCCGTCTCCACGCTGTTCTACATCATTGGCGGGCAGTTCGTGGTCGGCAAGCTGCTGCAACTGACGCCGATCTCGGGCTATGACGGCGGCTGGAACGCGCTGCGGTTCATCCTCCTGCCGGTGGCGATTGGCGTCATCGCGGGCATCGGCTCCGGGGTGCGCTGGTACCGGACGCTATTCCTTGAAGAGGTGGAAAAGGATTATGTCCGGATGGCCCGCGCCAAGGGGCTGTCCGAGGCGCGGGTACTGTTTTCCCATGTGCTGAAGAACGCCATGATTCCGATTATGACCGGGGTGGTCGTGGTGCTGCCGCTCCTGTTCACCGGCAGCCTGATCACCGAATCCTTCTTCGCCATTCCCGGCCTCGGCAGCTATACCCTCGACGCCATCAATCAGCAGGATTTCGCCATCGTCCGCTCCATGGTCTTTCTCGGGTCGGTGCTCTATATCATCGGTCTGCTGCTCACCGATATTTCCTACACGCTGGTCGATCCCCGGGTGAAGCTGATCTGACCATGCCACAACTGCTGCCGACCGACATCCTGTTCTTCCTGATGCTGCTGGGCCTGGCCGCGCTGGCGGGGTACACGCTCCGGCAGGAACATCTGCGCCGCCCCTGGCGCAAGGTGGCGAAAAGCCGCAGCGCCATGATTTCGCTGGTGATTCTGTTGAGCTACCTGCTGATTGCCGTGCTGGATTCCATCCGGCTGCCGGTCAGCCCCACCGGAAATGCCAACGGTAACGGGACGCCGATCGGTGAGCCAGTCACCCTCCTCGATCAAGCCTTGGGCGATATTCGCGATAGCCAGGAAAAAACCTACTCAGCCCCCCTGGCGGTGTATGCGCATGCCAAGGAAATGCTCCGCCAGCCCGACGGACAGGAATCCTGGGCCTATCCCCGGTTGCGCTTTGGTGGAAGGCAGCTGACTTCTCCCGAGACGGAACATGGCCGCGATATTGGGCAGCGGACCGGGCGGGGGCTGGTCAGGGGGTTAACCGTCTGGGTGTGGCTGATGGGGCTATGGGTAGTGGCCGCGTCAATCCGCCGTAAGCGCCTGCCCGCCGTCATGATGCCGCTACTGCGGGGCGAAACCGCGCTGCCATGGCGCGCCATCGCCCTGACGGTGCTGGTCATCTGTCTCCTGTCCGGGGTGATGGTGGAGCTGAGCAGGGGTTATCACGTGCTGGGCACCGGTAAGGTCGGCGAGGATGTCCTGTACCAGAGCCTCAAGAGCATTCGCACCGGCGTCCTGATCGGCACGCTGACCACGGTCGCGACGCTGCCGCTCGCCCTGGTGCTGGGTATTCTCGCCGGGTACTACCGGGGCTGGGTCGACGATGTCATCCAGTACCTCTACACCACGCTCAATTCGGTGCCGGGCGTGCTGCTCATCGCCGCCGCCATGCTGGTCATGCAGTCCTACATGGCAAGGCATGAAGCGGAATTCGCCAGTCTCGCGACGCGGGCCGACTTCCGTCTGCTGGCCCTGTGCCTGATTTTGGGGCTGACTTCCTGGACCGGGTTGTGCCGTCTGCTCAGGGCGGAAACCCTCAAGCTGCGCGAGCTGGAATATGTCCAGGCCGCAAGGGTGCTGGGTGTGAGTCAGGGCATGATTTTGCTCCGCCACATCCTGCCCAATCTTTTCCATCTGGTGCTGATTTCGGTGGCGCTGGATTTCAGCTCGCTGGTGCTGGCCGAGGCGGTGCTGTCCTACGTCAATATCGGCGTCGATCCGAGCACGGAATCCTGGGGCAACATGATTAACAGCGCCCGGCTGGAAATGGCCCGCGAACCGGTGGTGTGGTGGTCGCTGGCCGCGGCCTTCGCGTTCATGTTCGCGCTGGTGCTGCCGGCCAACCTGTTCGCCGACGCGGTGCGGGATGCCTTCGACCCGCGCCGGGCCGAGTGAGAAGCCCCTGATGACCGGCGCACCCGACCCTCGTCCCGAAACCCCGCTGCTGTTGAAGGTCGAGGATCTCCGCGTGGCGTTTCGGCAAGGCGCGGACTGGGTCCCGGCGGTCGATGGCGTGTCCTTCGAAATCGCCAAGGGCGAGAGCTTCGCCCTGGTCGGCGAATCCGGCTCCGGTAAATCCGTCAGCGCCCTGTCGGTATTGCGCCTGCTGCCGCAAAACGGGCGCATCCTGGGCGGTCGCGTCATGCTCAACGAGGTCGATGTCTTCGCCCTGCCCGAGCTGGCCATGGGCTCGATACGCGGCGGGAAAATCGGCATCGTCTTCCAGGACGCCATGACCTCGCTCAACCCGGTACTGACCATTGGCCGGCAGATCGGCGAGAGCCTGGCGCTGCATCGCGGCCTCAAGGGCGCAGCGCTCCGGCGCCGGGCCATGGAACTGCTCGATCAGGTCGGCTTGCCGAATCCCGCCCGGCATCTGGAGGAATACCCGCACCAGCTCTCGGGCGGCATGCGCCAACGGGCCATGATCGCCATGGCACTGGCCGGGGAGCCGGAACTGCTGATCGCCGACGAGCCGACCACGGCGCTGGATGTTACCGTGCAGGCGCAGATTCTGGAGTTGCTGCGCCGCCTCAGAAAAGAAACCGGCATGGCCCTGTGGTTGATTACCCATGATTTCGGCACGGTCGCCGACGTGGCGGACCGGGTGGCGGTCATGCGCCTGGGGGTGCTCGTCGAAACCAGCGGGCCCGAGTTTTTCGACGGGCCCCGCCATGCCTACAGCCGGGAACTGCTCGCCGCCATGCCCCGGCTGGACGCCTGTCTGCAGCGTGAGAGCCGGGTTCCGGGGGATGCTAGTCCGGACGTACCGCCCTTGCTGGAAGTCCGCGACTTCCGGGTCTACTACCCGATCAAACGCGGCATCCTTCAGCGGACGGTCGATCAGGTGCGGGCGGTGGATGGGGTCTCCTTCCAGCTTGAACGCGGCGAAACACTGGCCCTGGTGGGCGAATCGGGCTGCGGCAAGACCACGCTGGGCAAGGCGCTGCTCAATCTGATCCCCTCGGCGGGCGGGGAAGTTTTGCTGGATGGCGCCGAGATATCGGGACTGCGGGGTGGCGCCCGCCATCAGGGCCAGGCCGCCATGCAGATCGTTTTCCAGGATCCCTACTCGTCGATGAATCCGCGCATGGTGGTCGGCACTATCCTGGAAGAAGGGCTCCGCGCCCAGCGGCCCGGCATGGCGGCGGATGAACGGCGGAAGCGGGTGGAAGCCCTATTGCTGGCGGTCGGCTTGCCGGTAGCGGCGCGGGGGCGCTATCCGCATGAGTTCTCGGGCGGGCAACGCCAGCGGCTGTGCATCGCCCGCGCCCTGGCGGTGGAGCCGCGGCTCCTGATCTGCGACGAGCCGACCAGCGCCCTGGATGTCTCGGTGCAGGCGCAGGTGCTCGGGCTATTGCGGGAATTGCAGGATCGTCACGGGCTCAGCTACCTTTTTATCACCCATGATCTGGCGGTGGTCTCGGAACTGGCCGACCGGGTAGCTGTTATGCATTCCGGGAGAATCGTCGAGCTAGGCCCAACACGCCAGGTGCTGTTACGCCCGGAAAACGCCTATACCCGGCATTTGCTGGCGGCCTTGCCGAAACTCCATCGGGCAAAAGCCCTTCACCCTGGCGCCTAATTCTCCGGCTCGACATCCGGTGTTTCGATGGCTTGCGGATCCCGGATAATCTCGTTGATGGAATCCCGCAAATCCTGAGGCAAGCTCCGCGATGCCGCTTTGGCGGTAAGCCCGTCGTGAATGCGCCGGTATTGGCTCGAATCATCCTCTTGCCCCAGCATGAAATCTTCCAGCGTGGAGAGCGCGCTGAACCGCACATCCTCGTTGGCGTCATCCAGGGCCGACATCAGCGCGGCTATCGTGGCTTCCGAGGGTTCTTCCAGTGACCCGAGGCCCAATGCGGCGGCATTCCTGACCTCGGCATTGGCATCGGTAATCAGGAGCTGGCCGAGGGTGGCTTCGGTCTCGGGGTTGGGGTAAGCCCCCAATTGCTCGACCGCCTCGATGCGTTCCTCGTCGTTGGTGCTGCTGAGCTGGGTCATCGCGGCGGAGATTTGTTCCTTTTCGACTTCCTCGTCTTCCGCCATTTCGTCGGGGGCCAGTAAATCCTCATCCGACGGCAAAGGCGCGGGCTGCGCCGGAGCTGGCTTTTCAGGCTTGGCTGTTGTAACGGGAGATGCCTGCTCGGTCGTCTCGGTATCCGTTGAATCCGACTCCAGGTTGACAAGGGCCAGTAACACAATACTGCTTGAAACCAGCAGGGTAATAAGGAGAATCCGGGCGATTGACATAGGGGTTTGTTGGGTGCTGGAGACTTTGGGAACCCGAAATGGGGTGGAACGGCGGAACCCGGCCAATGATTATATTCAGGCATCTACGGGGTGGGCCGATTTTAACAGACCACTCAACAGCCGAGAATTGCCTTTGCAAGTTTTCCGCGCCTGTTGTTGCTCGCCTTTCAGCAACGGCTTTGAGTCCTGGTTGGGATGCACGCGAGGTCCGGGCTTTTGTTCCCGGAAATCACATAGGGCTTTGAACACGGCCGCGCTACCGGCGCGTAGCCATACCGGTTGAAACCGCTCTGGTTTTTGTGGTATCAACACCCGCCGAGATTTTTCGGTATTTTTTTGCTTACGGAGTGAAAAACGATGCATAAAACAAGAATGATGAAAGGCATTTGTGGAGCCATTCTGATGGCGTCGGCTTCTGGCGCATGGGCGGGTTGTTCGAGTGTTCTCTTTAATGACCTGACGCAAGCTGCTCAATTCGTTAAGACCCAGGAACAGACCCATACGGGTGGTCTAAAAAACAACATGTGGGTAACCTTCGTCGATGAAACCGGCATGGTCTGCAATATTGTGAACACGGCGGGTCCCGGCCAGAACAGTGGGGCAACCTGGGGAGTCAGCCGTGTCATCTCCGTCCAGAAGGCGGATACCTCGGCTTTGCTGAGCCTCGATGTCTCCAGTCCAGGTGGAGTGCAAGCATGGGCATCGGGCGCACTTTTTCTAGCAACCCAGCCGGTAATAGATACCAATACCGCCAAGGTCGCGGATAACCAAGCGGAGGGCCTGGCAGGAACGCTCTGGGGTGTTCAGTTCAGCAACCTCCTTAACCCCGGCCCCGCCTATGCCGGAAGCCCGGCCAAGTATGGGACGGAATTCGATCCGCTCAGGAATAAGCGGGTCGGTGGCATGATCGTATTTGGTGGCGGCCTTCCGCTTTACAATGACAGCTTCCAGAAAATCGGTGCCATTGGCGTTTCCGGTGATACCTCCTGTACGGATCACGCCTTTGCCTGGCGGGTTCGTGAGAGACTGGCTGCATCCAATCTGGGCATTGCCAATGCGGAACAGATTTCCAAAAAAAATAGTTTGGGCGAAGACGCCGAGCAACTGGATATCAGCAAAAAGAGCTATCCG
>JAJRDJ010000023.1 GCA_028678445.1 Methylococcaceae bacterium | reverse complement strand
GCTGAACATCCTCGCGTTAAACATTGTCCGGAAATACCGAGAACAATATGAATGAGACCCCACCCATGCTGACCCCGGGCGCCAAAAGCGTGGAAATCGTCAAGGCCGGGTTGGCCAAACGGCAAAGGGCGGAACGGCGCTTCCGCGCCTACGGGCTCATGTCCATCATTATTGGTCTGGTGTTCCTGGTGGTACTGTTTGGCAGCATCATCAGTAATGGTTATACGGCCTTTATTTACACCCATGCAGCCCTGGACATTGAATTCGACCCGCAGGTCATCGACCCGGAGGGCCGCCAAACGAGCGAGGCGCTGGCGAGCGGCGATTATGATGCGCTCTGGAAATCCGCCCTGTTCAAGCTGTTCCCTGACATTACCGAGCGGCAAAAGAAGCGCGCACTCGCCGGTTTCATGGGCTCATCGGCCGGACAACGCCTGCGTGCCGCCGTCATCGCCAATCCCAAGCTCATCGGCACGACCCAGCAGGTTTGGCTGCCTGTCGACGACACTATCGACATGCTTGCCAAGGGGCGGCTGGGCAGCGAGGTCGAATTCAACGATCGGTTGAGAGAAAGCCAGGGCTGGCTGGAGAAGCTTAAAGCTCAGAACCGCATCCGCAGCGCCTTAAATCAGGCGTTTTTTACCAACGGCGACTCGCGTGAGCCCGATGCCGCCGGCATCTGGGGGGCTGTGTCGGGTTCGGCACTGACTCTTTTGGTGACGATTGGCCTCTCGTTGCCCATCGGGATCGCGGCGGCTGTCTATCTCGAAGAGTTCGCCCCCCGCAATCGCTGGACGGACATCATCGAAGTCAACATCAATAACCTGGCTGCCGTCCCGTCCATTGTCTTCGGGCTTCTGGGACTTGCGGTTTTCATCAATGTCTTCGGCTTGCCGCGCTCATCACCGCTGGTGGGCGGGCTGGTGCTGACGCTGATGACGTTGCCGGTCATCATCATTTCCGGCCGTTCCGCGCTGAAGTCGGTCCCGCCCTCGGTCCGGGAGGCGGCCCTCGGGATTGGCGCCTCACCGATGCAAATGGTCTTCGATCACGTCCTCCCCTTGGCCATGCCCGGCATGCTGACGGGTGCCATCATCGGCACGGCGCGGGCCTTGGGCGAGAGCGCGCCCCTGCTCATGATTGGCATGGTCGCTTTCATCGTCGATATTCCCAACAGTCTGACCAGCCCCGCTACCGTGTTGCCCGTGCAGATTTACCTCTGGGCCGACAGCCCCGAACGTGCCTTCACGGAGCGCACCTCGGCCGCCATCCTGGTCTTGCTGGCTTTCCTCATCGTCATGAACGGCACGGCCGTTTACTTGCGCAAACGCTATGAGCGCCGCTGGTAGCCATGCATACAATCACCTCACGGACGTCACCCATGAACACCCTCGGCCAGGAACAACAGCGGGTTACGCACGGCAAGACAGACCCCATGAAAATCAAAGACAAGACCCTGCTTGAGAGACATCTTCGTGCTGAATTCCACGGGACCGTCGGGGAATTTACCTCTCCGAATCCCCGTATCGTGTGCCGCAAGGTCAACGTCCACTATGGTGACAAACAGGCGGTGCAGAACGTTGACCTGGATATCGGCAAGCACCAGGTCATTGCCCTGATCGGTCCCTCGGGGTGTGGTAAATCCACCTTCATCCGCTGCCTCAACCGGATGAACGATACGATCCTCGATTGCCGTGTCAGCGGGGAGATATTGCTGGATGGCAAACCCATCTACGGTAACGAGGTGGATGTCGTCCCGCTCCGTGCCCAGGTCGGCATGGTTTTTCAAAAACCCAATCCGTTCCCCAAAAGCATTTTTGAAAACGTCGCTTATGGCCCGCGCATCCACGGCTTGGCCCGCTCCAAATCCGAGCTCGACGAAATGGTCGAGGTTTCCTTGCGACGCGCGGGCCTTTGGGAGGAGGTGAAGGATCGTTTGCTCCAGCCCGGCACCGGACTCTCGGGGGGGCAGCAGCAAAGGCTCTGCATTGCCAGAACCATTGCCGTGAATCCCGAAGTCATTCTGATGGACGAACCCTGCTCGGCCCTCGATCCGATAGCCACCGCCAAAATCGAGCAACTGATCGACACGTTGAGAACCCATTACACGATCGTCATCGTGACTCATTCCATGCAGCAGGCCGCCCGCGTCTCCCAGCGGACCGCGTACTTTCATATGGGCCGCCTGGTGGAAGTGGGCGAAACCGCCCAGGTGTTCACCAATCCCCAGCATCAACTGACCGAGGATTACATTACGGGACGATTCGGCTAGCCTATCCTTGCAGCGCAATATTCCCCGATACCAGCCGCCGGTGTTTGTCATTAAACTGTCATCTTGAGCCATTACCCTGTCTAATTGGCAGACGCAAACCAGCAGGAACCCCATCCCTGATTCCACCCCATGACATGAGCGCTCCGCCTGATTTGCTATCCGCCGCGGATCGATCGACCCTCTTCGAGGCCTTCGAACGGCTGGATCACCCCAGCTTTGCCATTCGCCTGTGCAATGTCATGGGCACCCCGGTCGCCTTGGCCCTGAAGCTGCTGCCTGCCAGTTGGTATAAACGCATCCATCGCCATGCGGAGTTTTGCCTGGCCAAGGCGCTGGATTTGAGCATTTTGCTGGCGCCCACGGCAAATAAGGCCCCGGTCAACACCCGGCGCCACACCTGGCTGGGCATGGCGAGTGGTGCGGTGGGCGGGCTGTTCGGCGGCCCCGCCATGCTGGTGGAAATGCCGATTTCGACCACACTGATGCTCAGCGCCATCGCGGCTATTGCCCAGAGCGAGGGGGAAGACCTGAATTCAGTGGACACTCGGCTGGCCTGCCTGACCGTATTCGCGCTGGGCGGAAGGAGCGACGCGGATGATGCCGCCGATATCGGGTATTACGGGTTGAGACTCGCACTGGAGGCCCCCGTCGCTGAAGCCTCGAAGTTCCTCGCCCGGTCAAGGCTGGCGGCCCCAGGCCCGGGTCAGGCACCGGCGCTGATTGGCCTGATCCATGCCATCGCCAAGCGCTTCGGGGTGGTGTTATCGGAAAAGGCCGTCGCCGAAATGATCCCCATCATCGGCGCCGCGGGTGGCGCCTTGAGCAACCGGATTTTCATGGAACACTTCCAGGACATGGCGCGCTGCCATTTTGCCATTCGCCGCCTGGAGAGAAAATATAGCCCCGCATTGATTCAGGATGCCTACCACCAGATCAAGCAGCAACGATTGACATTCTCCCCGCTGCCGGTCTACCGTCAAACCTCTCTAGAAGAACCGAGGCTCGCCTGAAGATCATCCGGACATCCCGATGATTCCCTTCCCCCCATCATGAAAGAGGAATACCTGATGCCAACGATTGAAGACCTGCTAAAGAATGACACCGCGAAAGGCGTTGCGATTGGCCTGGGTGCCGCCCTGGTCGGAGTTGCCGCCATCCCCGCCCTCATGTCCGTGGGCCGGCCATTCGCGCGAGTCGCCGTCAAGTCCGGACTCCTGTTCCTGGAAAAAGGCCGGGAGGCCATGGCCGAAGCCGGTGAAGGGCTGGAAGATTTGATAGCCGAGGTGAAAGCCGAACTCGCCGCGGAGCATGCCGGGTTCGCGGCCGCCG
>JAJRDJ010000022.1 GCA_028678445.1 Methylococcaceae bacterium | reverse complement strand
GCTAACCTCCTCCCCCACCTGCATCTGCCGGTGATATTGCTTCAGGCTGTTGGCATGACTGAAGTCAATCATGATGCTGGCGGGCAAGCCGGCGCCTTCCATCGCCTCGGACACATGCTGCACGCTGATCGCATCGTAATTGGGCCGCTCATTGCCGCCGCGCAGGATCACATGTCAGTCCGGGTTGCCGGTGGTGGAAAAAATTGCCGAATGCCCGGACTTGGTCAACGAGAGAAAATGATGGGGTCGGCGCGCCGCGAGGATGGCGTCAATCGCCACCTGCACGCCACCATCGGTGGCATTCTTGTATCCGTCCGGTCAGGACAGCCCCGATGCCAGCTCCCGGTGCCCCTGGGTTTCCGTAGTCCTCGCGCCTATCGCCCCCCAGGCGATCAGGTCGGAGACATATTGCGGGGAAATCACATCGAGATATTCCGTCGCGGCGGGCAGGCCCAGCTCGTTCAGATCGCGCAGGAGCTTTCTGGCCGTCCGCAGTCCCTTGTTGATGTTGAAGCTTTCGTCCAGGTCCGGATCGTTGATCAACCCTTTCCAGCCGACGGTGGTACGGGGCTTTTCGAAATACACCCGCATGACGACGACCAGATCCCGCTCCAGCCGCCGCCTTACCTCCAGCAGCCGGTGCGCGTATTCCATGGCGGCTTCCGTATCGTGGATCGAACATGGCCCGACAATCACCAGCAGCCGGTCATCCTCGCCGGTCAGGATATTGTGAATCTCCCGCCGTGCCTTGAGCACCGTCTCCGCCGCCGCTGCCGTGATGGGAAATTCCTCATGGGCCTGGTGTGGCGCGATAACCTCCTTGATCTCGGTGATGCGGAGATCGTCGGTATTGAAGGGATTGTGCGTTACGGGAAGGATGTCCACGGACTTGTTCATTAGCTGGTTACCACGAAAATTGAGCCTCTAGAAGAGAGCCCAAGACGGTTGAGAAGACGGCAAGGGCGGCTATATTAGCGCGGCGCCGGGGTTCGGGCCACTCGAAAGACCGATACTTCGGGCCCAACGCCATGTGAAAAGCACGGGCGCTAGCAGCGAAAGCCCTTTGGAACCCGCCCGGCATTGGAGCAACTGTCAAAGGTTTCACCAGAGATTGAAGCGCGAATTAGGGGCTGACCACATCATGTTGGCCACGGCCTTCTCACCCCCACGTACCCGGACTTTCTTCAACACAGTCCCCTCCATGCCCTGATACTCATTGCCGTAGAAGAAGTTATATTCGTCCCAGATATGCTGCTGCCAGGCAATGCGGGCCACCACATAATATTCGCCATCGCCCAACCTCTCGAAGCTGAAATTTCCATCATTATCGCAAGCCACCGAGCGGCTGGTTTCCAGAAATGCCGGATCGGCGATCAGATTCACCGGCCCCTCGCTTTTTGGGCGGTAGGCAAAATCGGGCGGCTTGAATTTACCGTTTTCGACGGATTCATAGGTCAGGCGCGCCCATTCGTACGCATAGCGCGTCGCGGGATACAGCGTTGCGCTCTCGCCCGCGCAGGAAATCACTCCGCCACTCGACAGCCACAAGAGTGCACGCCCCACGATGTGATTATTTCCCGGGGCCAGCATGACCCTGGCCTGGGCCGGGTTGAAGGGCGCTGCGATCTTCATGGGCGAATTGCCGGCGCAGGCCGCGAACAGCCCGGCACCGAGCACGACGGCCGCCATGCGGGTGAAGCGTCGGCCCGGCCATGCAGTAGCAGGGGTCCTCAAGCGAAGGGTCAAGCTAGGCAACCCACCGCCGGGCATTGCGGAACAGCCTGAGCCATGGGCCCCATTCACCCCAGTCCTTGGCTTGCCAGGAATTCTGGACGGTGCGGATACAGCGTTCCGGGTGCGGCATCATGATGGTGTAGCGTCCGTCCTCTGTGCTCAATCCGGTCACGCCGGCGCGCGAACCATTCGGGTTGGCGGGAAATCTCTCGGTGACACGACCGTGATGATCGACATAACGGAGCGCCACGAGACTCTCCGCGATCTGGCCGTCCTTGAATTCGGCCCGGCCTTCTCCGTGCGCCACCACAACCGGCAGTTGGGAGCCCGCCATGTCCGCCAGCAGAATCGAGGGGGAGGATTCGACCTGCACCATGGCCACACGGGCCTCGAACTGCTCGGAAAGATTGCGCTGGAAGGAAGGCCAGCCCGACGCGCCGGGAATCAGTTCGGCGAGATGAGAAAGCATCTGGCAACCATTGCAGACGCCCAGCCCGAAGGTGTCCTGCCGATGAAAAAAACGCTCGAACTCGTCACGCGCCCTGGGATTGAGTAATATGGACCGAGCCCAGCCGCCCCCCGCGCCCAGCACGTCGCCGTAGGAAAACCCGCCACCTGCGGCCAGCCCGACGAATCCTTCCAGTGTGACCCGGTTTTCAATGATGTCGCTCATGTGGACATCGACCGCCATGAATCCGGCACGATCGAAGGCGGCGGCCATCTCGACGTGACCATTGACGCCCTGTTCGCGCAGTATGGCGACGCGGGGACGCGTTTTGAGGAAGAAGGGCGCGGTGATGTCTTCCGCCGCATCAAAGCCGAGCTTCGAGAAGAGCCCAGGATCAGCCTCGTCGGCAATGGCCTCGAACTCCTGGCGGGCGCATTCCGGATTGTCGCGCAAGGACTGGATACGGAAGCTGGTCTCCGACCAGAGGGTTTGCAGTTCTGCACGGGTGCTGCGGTACAGTAAGGTCGACCCTCGGCGGAAGACGATCTGTTCTCCCGCCCGGGGATGACCGAGATCATGAACGATGTCACCAAGGCCCACCTCGGTCAGCCGGGCCAGCACCAATTCCAGCATGTCTGTCCGCACCTGTACCACGGCGCCCAATTCCTCGGCGAACAGCGCGGCCAGGATGTCTTCGCCTAGCAGGTCGATATCGACATCCAGGCCGCAGCGCGCGGCAAAGGCCATTTCACAGAGCGTGGCGAAGAGGCCGCCATCCGAGCGATCGTGGTAGGCGAGCAGATAGCCCGCCGCATTCAAATCCTGGATGGCGGCGAAGAAGCCCTTGATTTCGGGGGGATGGTCGAGATCGGGGCACGCGTTGCCAAGCTGGCCGTAAACCTGCGCCAGCGCCGAGCCCCCCAGCCGGTTTTGCCCATGCCCCAGGTCGATCAGCAGTAGCCGCGTATCGCCCTGATCGAGCCGCAATTCGGGGGTCAGGGTCCGCCGGATATCGATGACCGGCGCGAAAGCAGTGATGACCAGAGAAAGCGGTGCGCGCATGACCACGTCCCGGCCCGACTGCCGCCACACCGTTTTCATCGACAGCGAATCCTTGCCGACCGGAATGGCAATACCCAGCGCCGGACAGAGTTCCAGTCCAACCGTCTTCACGGTGTCGAAGAGCCGAGCATCTTCCTCCGGGCTGCCAGCAGCCGCCATCCAGTTGGCGGAGAGCTTGATGTCGCCCATGGCCCCGATGCGCGCGGCGGCCAGGTTGGTCAGCGCTTCGCCCACGGCCATCCGGCCGGAGGCCGCGGCATCGATCACAGCGATCGGGGCGCGCTCACCCATAGCCATGGCTTCCCCGGTCCAGGCACTAAAACCCACGGCCGTGACACCCACATCCGCCACCGGCACTTGCCAGGGTCCAACCATCTGGTCACGCGCTACCAGTCCGCCAACCGAACGGTCGCCGATATGAATCAAAAAGCTTTTATCCGCCACGGAGGGGCAGCGCAACACCCGCCGGACGGCTTCGGCGAGATCCACCGATGAGAGGTTCAGAGGCAGCAGATCCGGCGTTTCCCGCCGGGCGATGCGCAGCATTTTCGGTGGCTTGCCGAACAGCAGGGACATCGGAATATTGACCGCGTCATCGCCAAGCAGGCGGTCAGTCAGCACCAGCTGTTCTTCCGCCGTGGCATGGCCGATGACCGCATAGGGGCAGCGTTCGCGTTCGCAGAACGCGCGGAATTGCTCTAGCGCCGCTGGCTTGAGCGCCAACACATAGCGTTCCTGCGATTCGTTGCACCAGATCTGCATGGGCGCCATGCCGGGCTCGTCGCTCAGCACCTCGCGGAGCTCGAAGCGGCCACCGCGCCCGGCATCGTGGATGATTTCTGGCACGGCATTGGAGAGACCCCCGGCACCGACATCATGTATGGACAGAATCGGCGTCTCGGTCCCCAGGGCATTGCAGCGGTTGATGACTTCCTGGCAACGCCGCTGCATCTCCGGGTTGTCGCGCTGGACCGAGGCGAAGTCGAGTGCCTCGGCGCTCTCGCCCGAGGCCACGGAGGATGCCGCGCCGCCGCCGAGGCCAATCAGCATGGACGGACCGCCCAGCACGACGATGGGTGCTCCCGGCGGCATGGGGTCCTTACCCAGTTGCTGGGGCCGGATATTCCCCATGCCGCCTGCCAGCATGATGGGTTTGTGGTAACCTCGCAGACCCTCGCCCACTGGCTCCGGCTGCTCGAAAGTGCGGAAATAGCCGCAGATATTCGGCCGGCCGAATTCGTTGTTGAAGGCGGCTCCCCCCAGGGGCCCGGCGATCATGATCTCCAGCGCCGAGGCAATCCGTCCCGGCTTGCCGTGATCCGTTTCCCAAGGTTGTTCGAAGCCCGGAATACGCAGATTGGAGACCGAGAAGCCGATCAGCCCCGCCTTGGTGTGCGAACCGCGCCCGGTCGCCGCCTCGTCACGGATTTCACCGCCCGACCCCGTTGCCGCGCCCGGGAATGGCGAGATGGCCGTCGGGTGATTGTGCGTCTCCACCTTCATCAACAGGTGCAGGGGCTCCTCGCGGTAGCCATATTCAAAAGTGCCGGAATCGCGCAGAAACACACTGGCGACGGGGCCTTCCACGACAGCGGCATTGTCCTTGTAGGCGGACAGAATGCCGCCGGGAGACACCCGGCTAGTGTTGCGAATCATCCCGAACAGCGACTGATCCTGCGCTTCACCATCGACCACCCAGTCGGCGTTGAAAATCTTGTGCCGGCAATGTTCGGAGTTGGCCTGGGCGAACATCATCAGCTCGACGTCGCTCGGGTCGCGGCCCAG
>JAJRDJ010000151.1 GCA_028678445.1 Methylococcaceae bacterium | reverse complement strand
CGTGATCGTGGCCCAGGGCGCGAACATCGGCGGCTGGAGCCTGTACGCGAAAGGCGGCAAGCTCAAGTACTGCTACAACGTAGCCGGAGTGAATCACTATTTCGTCGAGTCCACCAGTTCGCTCCCCACGGGCCAGCACCAGGTGCGCATGGAATTCGCCTACGCCGGCGGCGGCCTTGGCAAAGGCGGCAAGGCGACGTTGTTCGTGGACGGTCAGAAGGTCGGCGAGGGCGAAATTGGGGCGACGCTGGCGATGATTTTCTCCGCTGACGACGGTTGCGATGTCGGCGTGGATTCGGGCGCCGCAGTGTCTCCCGACTACGGCCCGGTCGGGAACGACTTCAACGGTGAGGTCAGGGGTGTGCAGTTATCCATTGCCGACGACCCGAACAATTCGGATCATCTGGTCAAGCCGGAGGACGCCATCCGCGCCGCGCTGGGGCGCCAGTAAGTCGTTAGAGACAAATTACCATCGGATGACGAGTTTCGCGCCTGCGGCTGCGCTCGCTCGCTCGTGAACGACGCGGGCTGCTCTCCGGAGCGGCCCGCGCATTCACGGTCGATCCAGTCAGTCAGTGTTTTTCCCGGTAGGCCGGGAATGCGCCGTGAAAAGCATAAGCATGTCGAGAGACGAAAAAACAAAACATCAATAGCAAGATACCATGAAAAGAAACCAATCATTCATTGCCGGGGCCGCGTTGGCAGTCATCGCGGCGCAACTGTTCATTGCCACCTCCGCGTCCGCTGCCGGCTACAAAATGGCCGACAAGACCGGCGCCAGCATCGCGGAGTTTCGCGACGAAATCCTGAATGTCAAAAAAGAGGTCGATGCCACCATGACCGCTCTGGACAAAGTGGTCACGACCGCCGCCACCGATCCGCGCAAGGCGTTCGTGGGGTTCGATAAGGCAGTGCCGCGGGTTGACGATGCGGCCAAGAAGGCGAAGAAGCGCGCCGAAGACATGAAGGCCAGGGGCCAGGCCTATTTCAAGGACTGGGAAAAGGAACTGGCGGGAGTTAACAACCCGGACATCCGCAAACTGGCGGAGGAGCGAAAGGCCAAACTCCAAACCTCATTCGACAGCATTAAGGAATTCATGACTCCGGCTCGTGACCAGTTCAATACCTGGCTGGCGAACCTGAAGGATCTGCAGAAGTACCTGAACAACGATCTTACCATCGGTGGCATCGATGCGGCCAAGGAACTGATCGGCAAAGCACAAAGCGATGGGCACGATGTGCAGAAGAGCTTGGGCAAGGTCATTGCCGAGCTGAACACCATTGTTGCCACGCTGACCCCGGCGAAAGTGGAAAAGAAGAAGTGACCTGGCTACGGCGGCATCCGGCAGCGCAGTTCCTGGGCGCGCTTCTGCTCGCCCTGGTCACTTCGCCGTTTACCGAAAGCTTGCCCGATGGCGATCTGATCGAGGCCTTGCGCTTGACGGTAGTACTGGTGTCCGGGGTCGTGGCGGTGGGTGGACGAAGGCGGATGCTGGTTGCGGGTATCCTCTTAGCGGCGCCGGCGCTGGTGGGCAAATGGGTGAACCATTGGCTGCCGGCGCTGGTGCCGGATTGGATGTTCCTGGTTCCCGCCGTGCTCTTCGTGCTGCTCTTGCTCACCCAGACCCTGCGGTTTATCCTGCTCTCCCCCCGGGTCAATTCAGAGGTGCTGTGCGCGGGTGTGGCCGGCTACTTGTTGCTGGGACTGCTCTGGAGCTTTGCCTACATCCTGGCCGCGCGGTTGAATCCGGGGGCATTCACTTTCACCGCCGGACCTGCCTCAGACCACTTGATGAAAGGTTTTACCGCCATCTACTACAGCTTCATCACCCTATGCACGGTGGGATATGGAGACATTGTGCCTGCCTCAGGCGCGGCCCGAATGCTCGCGATGATGGAGGGAATCGTCGGCACCTTTTACATGGCCATCCTGGTTGCGCGCCTGGTTTCACTCCACACCGCCATTATGCCCGACAGCAAGCCGGGAAATTCTCCCGAAAAATGATCGCCCGGCAACAGGATGACAGTTATCAAACGAAGGCAGGTTGGTGGCGAACCGGTCTGCGCCTGTTCGGGATTGCGGCGCTGGGGTGCATCCTCCTGCTGCTGACGCTTTGGGCGGCGGCGGCGCTTTATTTCGACGTGCGCGTGCCTTGGCTGCGCATACCCCTGGCCGCCATTTATCTGCTCGCCATCCTTGCCGTTTGGATCCGCGCAAAGGGCCGATGGCTGAAAATGGGGCTGACGGTCGGCGCCGCCGCGCTCGTCATGGCCTGGTGGTTTAATCTCAAACCCTCCAACGACAGGGACTGGCAGCCGGACCTGGCCGTGCTGCCCTATGCAGACATCAACGGCAGCAAGGTTACGGTCCACAATGTGCGCAATTGCGACTACCGCACCGAGACCGATTTCGACGTGCGCTATTACGACCGAACCTACAATCTTGAGGAGCTCCGATCCGTGGATCTCTTCATGGTCTATTGGGGTTCCCCAAGCATGGCGCACACGATGTTCAGTTTTGGTTTCGAGGGCGGAGATTATCTCTGTTTTTCCATCGAAACCCGGAAGGGAAAGGGCGAGGGCTACTCGGCCGTGCGGGGGTTGTTCCGCCAATTTGAACTGATCTATGTGGCTGCCGACGAGCGGGATGTGGTGCGCCTCCGGACCAACTACCGCCAGGGCGAAGACGCTTACCTCTTTCGGCTAAAGGCGACTCCCGAAAAGGCGCGCGAGTTCTTCCTGGGCTACGTGCGCCGAATCAACAGCCTGCACGCGAAACCCGAGTGGTATAGTGCCATCACCCAAAACTGCACCACCAGCATTCGGATGCAGCGCGCCGCCGCTGACCGTGCCCCGTGGGATTGGCGGCTTCTGGTCAATGGCTACGGCGACGAACTCCTCTACGAACGAGGTGCGATCAACACCAACCTGCCCCTGGCCGATCTAAAACAGCGAGTTCACATCAACGCCAAAGCCCGGGCTGCTGATAAAGATGCTGACTTTTCAAGACTGATACGGCAAGGTTTACCGGACACCCCACCATGACTATGAAAGCCAAAGATAGAATCCCGGCAAATCGAGGGCAGCCCGAAGTTCCCCAATCGAACCCTTTCCTCAGCCCCTCGCGATCCTCATTCGGAATTCGGTCTTCCTTTCTTTGTCTCGCCCTGGCCATGGCGGTCGCACTCCTCGCCGGTTGCACCGCACCGATTGGGGCCGACCGCGTGACCACCCGGCAGGCGTATGCCCAGGTGGAAGCCAGTGCGCTTAGCTCCGGCAAACCCGGCCCGAGCACAGTTACCATCTTGCACCGTTACGGCCTGGACCGGCTGGCTG
>JAJRDJ010000150.1 GCA_028678445.1 Methylococcaceae bacterium | reverse complement strand
TCAACGACATGGGCGACGCGGACCCCGAAGCCCTGTTTGGCTATGTTGCCCGGGAGCTCAGCGAGCGCGACCTGGCCTACCTGCATGTCGTGGATCCCAGCTTTGGTGGCCACCAGACTACAGATACGGCCGATCCACGTGGTCTCGCCATCATGAGCATGATCCGGGAGCGGTACACCGGGAGCCTTGTAGTCTGCGGTGGTTACACCCTTGAGCGTGCCGAAGCCGCGCTTCAGTCGCACCGGACCGATCTCGTGGCGTTCGGTCGTCCCTTCATTGCCAACCCTGACCTGCCGGAACGCTTCCGTGCCAATGCCCCTCTCAACATTCCCGACCCGGCGACGTTTTACGGCGGCGGTGTGCAGGGCTATGTGGACTATCCGACCCTCAAGCAGCAAAGCGGAGAAGAAGGTCTGCCGGATTTCAGCGTCCTTGAAGGTGCCTGAAGCCGATGAAGATTGCCCTGATCGTCGCCATGGGCGAGAACCGCGTGATAGGGGTGGACAATCGCATGCCCTGGCATCTTTCCAAAGACCTCAAGCGCTTCCGGAAAATTACGATGGGCAAACCTATCCTCATGGGCCGAAAAACCCATGAGGCCATCGGGAAGCCCTTGCCTGGCCGCGAGAACATCGTGCTGTCCTCGGATACCGACTACCGGGCCGAGGGCTGCACCCTGGTCCACAGCGTGGCAGAAGCGCTGGCTGCCGCCAGAGACGCGCCCGAATTAATGGTCATCGGCGGCGCAGATCTCTACCGGGAATTTCTCCCAATGGCCGAGCGGCTCTATCTCACGATGATTCACCAGTCATTCGACGGGGATACGTTTTTCCCGGAGGTCAACTGGTCGGATTGGCGAGAGGTAGAGCGAGAGGATGTGGTTGAGGGTGAGCCGAGTGGGCCAACGTTTAGCTTCGTTGATTTGGAGAAAATCGGATAGCCCGGAGATACGATTGGAACAGATGAACTATCGGGACCACCTTAGGCGCCTTCCCTGGTTTTCTGTTTGTCGAACAGGAGCTCCGCCGCGTTTATAGCGGGGGAGCTTCGAGTCATAGCACTAGCGTCCCTGGCCAGCGTAGTAGCGGGCGAGCTGTTTGATTTCCGTGTCACTCAACTCCTGAGTGATGGTCCGCATGCGGCCATACAGATCGTTGTGCCGGGCACCGCTTTTGTAGTCCAGGAGCGTTTGCTCAAGGTAGGCGGCATTCTGGCTTGCAATCGCCGGCACATCGATCTTCTGGCCCCTGCCACTGGCCTCATGGCAGACCGCGCAGGGCGGCAGGATGCGGCCATTGTCACCATCCTCAACCAACAGCTCAGCGATCTCCGTTGGCGGCTCCGACTGGGGTGCCGCCGGGATGGCTTGCTGGCTGTAATAGACCGACACAGCGGACATGTCGTCATATGACAGCCCTGCCACCAAACCGGCCATGATGGGATTCTGGCGGCTGCCGTCCTTGTAGTCGTGCAATTGCTTGTAAAGGTAAGGCGCCAGCTGGCCGTCCAGATACGGGAACTGGCCGCCATTGGCATGGCACGAGGCACAGGATTCCGCGATCGTCTTCCCTTTCGCCGCATCGGCGCGCTTCAGCGCCGCGAGGGTTTCAGGTGTCCAGGCCAGTTTCGACGAGGGTTCCGCCCAGGCGGTACTGACAGTTGCTGCGATCAGCAGGCTGGCGAGTAGATGTTTAGGTTGCATGATCAATACCCCCATCCGGTCGAGCCAAAGGTTTTTGTCAGGAAAAACTGGGCGATCGGATAGCCGAAGTTCGCCAGCATGAGCGCGAGAATGATCACGTTCCAGACGCCGAAGCCGTTGAGCAGCGCGGGCACTCGGGTGACCGGGTGCGCGTACTCGGCGTAGCGGATTTCGGCCTCCTGCTCCTTGACAGGGACGCCGCGCCGCTGCGACCTGGCGAGTATGTGCAGGAACAAGAGCCCGGAGCCGGTAAGCACCGCCCCGCCGATGATCATCGCCAATTCATAGGGGTCCCAGGCCAGGGTCAGGAGGCTGTTGTAGGCCACGCTGGAAATCCGGCGGGGCTGGCCGAGTAGCCCGAGGATATGCCAGGGAGTCGAGAGTATGATCATGCCGAGGAACCAGGTCCAGAGCTGGACCAGGGGCAGGGTGCCAGGGATCAGCGCCTTGCCGGTCAGGCGCGGCCAGACCGCGTAGCCGACGGCGAAATAGAGGATGACCGTGGTGCCGCCGAAGATCAGGTGGAAATGACCGGGAACCCAGGCGGTGTTGTGTACCATCGCGTTCATGGCGTAGCTGGCGTTGACAATGCCGCCGAACCCGCCGGCAATCAGCATGACGAAGGCGAGTATGGCGGCCAGCACCACGGGATTGTTCCAGCGCAGCGTGCCAATCCAGCCGAACAGACCGGTGCCTCCCGCATTACGTCCAGCCTTTTCCAGCGAGGCGATCACGGTAAAGCCGGTCAGCAGCGTCGGCAAAGCGACCAGGAAGGTGCCGATGCCGTGGATCAGCTTGAAGCCCTTGCCTTGCTCCGGGTCCATATAGAGGTGATGGAAGCCGATCGGCAGGCCGAACACGAGCAGCAGGATGAAGGCCACGCGGGCTAGATCGTGGCTGAACAGCTTGCCGCCCGCCGCCTGGGGCACCAGGCAGTACAGCGCGATGTAGGCGGGAATCAGCCAGAAATAGACGATGGGATGCAGTGTCCAGGAGAAGAGGGTCCGCGCCAGGCCGACATCCACCGTGTCGATCCAGCCCAACGCCCAAGGAATCAACTGGAAGACGACCTCGATCGCCACACCGATGCTGGTCCAGATCCACAGCACCGCATTCGCGGTGTATGCAAACATGGGCAGCGGCACGGTTTCTCCCGGATGCGCCTTCTTCCACTGGGCAAACATCACGACCATGATGGCGGCCCAGAACCATGAGCCGACCACTAACAGGGTTGCGCCCAAGTAGAAGAATACGCTGGCCTGCACCGGAGGATAGAAGGTGTATAGCACCGACGCCTTGCCGATCAGCAAAGGAATCGCCGCCAGAACGGTACCAAAGGCGGAGATGCCGAAGCCGGTCCAGGCCAGCTTCGGGTTCCAAACAGGCATCTTGAGACTGGTGATTGCTACCAGATAGCCGAAGCCCATGATGAAGAAGGTTGTCAGCACGAAGGCCATCAGCACGCCATGGGTGCTGACCGAGGCGAAGTAAACCCCCGGCGACTGAATGAAAGATATCAACCCGCTGCGCTCCAGCACCTGATAAAAGCCCAGCACGCAGGCGAGGCCAAAGGCACCGAAAGCCAGCCAGAAATGGCTGAGGATAAATGTTCTGAATTGTTTGTCGGCCATGGCCCTTATCTCCCCGTTGCTTGCGCGGTGCTGGCGTGCCACCGTTCCTGTGATACGACCGTGACCTTGCTCCACATGTGATCGTGGCCCATGCCGCAATACTCGTTGCAGAGCATCGGGTATTCACCCGGCTTGGGGAAGGTGGTGGTGACCGTGGATACATAGCCCGGTACGACCATGGTGCCCATGTTGGTCATGGGGATATGCACGCCATGCAGCACGTCCGCACTGGCGAGGCGGAAAGTAACGGGCTGACCGGCGGGAATGCGAATCTCGCGGGGATAAAAGCCATAACGGGCCGCCACAAGGGTGACCCGCACGCTACCATCGGGCAGGGTCGCGACACCGAGTTTGTCCTCGGCGAATTCCTCGCTGAGGTGCAGGCGGGCCGAGTCGACGGTTTCCATGTCTCCCGGCGGACTCACACCCTTGATCAAGGCGGTGTAAAGAATAGCGGCGATAAAAACGCCTATCAGTCCGAAGGCGACAAGAATCCACCTTTTTTCCAGAGGATCGATGTGCAGTTCGCCGGGCAAGGCCATTAAGTCGCGCGCATCATCCGACAATGTGTGTTTCTGATCCGAATCGTTTTGCATGATGGATAGACCTCAATGGACCGTGCCGCGAGGCAGGAAAACCCCGAAATAGAGGAATAACCATGCCGCGCCCATGGCGATGGACACCAGGCAAAGCAAAGCCCATGTTCCCACCGGAGCGAAGTCGGCGGATTTTTGTTGTTTATTTTCTTGCTGCATAACTCTCTCTCAATAGTGCTGAAAACCACGTCATCGAGTGTGCAATGCCGGTTCATGAATTGCAAGAATCTTCGTGTCTCCCGGTTTGCTTGAACCCTGCCGAATCGTTCCGCAAGACCATGACGGCACGACCATGTCCCTGTGCCATCCGCAGAGAATCAGGGGCAATTATTATGAAGGAATGAGAAGGTGAGAAGAGATGATCGTCCCAGACCGCATAACCAGATTGATGGCGGCATCAAGGGCAATCTCCGGGTGGTCTAAAGGAAAGGGTGAAGCGGAAGAGTTCCCGGCTGAAACCCGCCGGGGATATTTGAAAGTTCGAGGTGGAACCCGATTCAGCGCATGTCGGTTGAACTGAAACGGGGCCGTTGTAGCGGCCCCGTGATCGTGTTCCGGAAAATCCGGTGGTTCAGAAGCGGCGTCCGCCGCCAAAACCGCCACGGTCGCCACCGCGGTCATCACCAAACCCGCCACGACGTGGGCCGGAGGGGCGATTCTCCTCGCGCGGGCGCGCTTCATTCACGGTGATAGTGCGGCCACCCAGATCGGTCTGATTCAGCTTGTCGATGGCCTGCTGTGCGCCTGCATCAGCCATTTCCACAAAGGCAAAGCCCTTGGACTGACCGGTCATGCGATCCGTGATGATGTTGACCGAGGAGACTTCGCCGAACTGGGCGAACAGGTCACGCAGCTCATCCTGGGTAGTCTTGAAGGAAAGATTGCCTACATAAATGTTTTTCATACCAACAACTCCAGCCCCGACGCAGCGCCGGAACTTACATAACAAACAACAGTGGCCACGGGGGCCGGTTAGACCTAGGCGAGTTACTTCGAGGGGAGCGGACTTCAAGAACGGAGCGGTTGAGACGCTGGATTCGCGAAGGCATGACGCGACGCCATGGAAGAACTTTACAGGCTAGTTCACGTTAACACGATGAAAGAAATTTGCCCACGATTTTTTCAAGCCCCAGCTGGGCCAGCCAAAATGCCGGTTCATGGCCCATGCGATAATTGCACCATGACGGCATCCACTCAGAAATCCTTATACCCATCGCGCCGCAGTTTGGAGCCGGGCCCCGCAGGAACGTCAGCGGTCAACGCTGGCCAGAAACCTGCGGAACCTCCTGGGCCGAAGAGCCTGGGTGTCCGGCGTCAATCCCTGCTGGGTTTGGGCTTCATGTTGCTGGCCTGCTTCATGTTCGCGGTGATGGCGACCTGCGTATACGCGGCCTCGCGTACCCAGCCCCCTGTGGCGGCGGCTATGGTCAGCTTCATCCGCGTGAGCTTGAACCTACTGATTCTGGTCCTTCCGGCCATGGCGCTGGGAAAGGTGCGTGGTTTGTTCGGCGACCTGCGTCCCTCGCTATGGCTGCGGGGGCTATTTGGCGGCGTTGCTCTGATCTTGTCCTTCGCCTCCATCCAGCGTATCGGCCCAGGGGAAAGTGCCTTTCTGTCAGCCAGTAGCGGCATCTTCGTCGCCGCGTTGGGGCCGTGGGTCCTGGGCCAGCGGAACTTGCCGAGGGACTGGCTAGCCATCCTGGGAGCCCTGATCGGTTTGTTGCTATTGTTACAGCCGCGCCTTGATACCAGGGAGTTCATGGGTCGGCTGATGGGGCTGAGTTCGGGATTATTGGCCGCGCTCGCCTATCTGATGATAGCCCGGAGCGGTCGCAGCAACGCGCCGCGCACTGTGGTGTTCTATTTTTGTCTGGTCGCGGTGCTGATCCATGGCGCCTGGTTTGCCTTTCGACACGTTGCGTTACCCGAGGGCCGGTCCGCCTGGAGCTGGGCCCTTGCGGCCGGTTTGACCGGCAGTGTCGCACAACTCTACCTGACGCGCGCCTATCAATTGGCTCCGGCCACTCTGGTCAGCGCGGTGGGTTATTCAGCCCCCGTGATGAGTATGGTTTT
>JAJRDJ010000021.1 GCA_028678445.1 Methylococcaceae bacterium | reverse complement strand
GTGGACCTGGGTGCAGATGCCGTCCTTGCGGTAGCGGATCCTCAAGGGGAGGCTGCCCATGCCGGGCTCGAAATGGATATCGGAAACGCCACGCTTGTGGGCGTCGAGCAACACCTTATTGACCAGGTTAATGACCTTCGAGTCGGACTCGCTGACTTTGTCGAGTTCCTGCTCCTCCTCAATCTGAATGTCGAGGGTACTATCGAGACCATCGATCAATTCCTCAATTCCCGTGACTGGAGCTGCCATGAGCCTCGCAAGCTGCTTGGCAATCTGATTGTAACTGGCCACGACCAGTTCGACCGGCTGGTTGGTTGCAAAGCGCAGATTCTGAGCTAGGTTTGGATCGGTGGGGTTAGAGGTTGCAATCACCAGCCGCTTATTGCGCACCTCCAAGGGGAGGACGTTCATCTTCACCAACTTCTCATATGGCAGATATTTCAGCGCCTCAAGGCTAGGTGTAATATCGGAGAGATCGACAACCTCCAGCCCAAACTTATGGGCCAAGGCCGCAAGCAGTTGTTCCTCGCTGATCAGTCCTTGATCAATGAGAATCGAGCCAATCCGTTTGCGTTTCCCGGCCGTCTGGAGGGCGAGGGCAGCCTCAACCTGCTGAGCGGTGACAAGACCAGCCAAAATCAGAATTTCACCAACCCGTCCTCCAGGCTGCTTGGGATGCTTCTGGGCGTCTTGGATCGATTGTTCAACTGCTGCCTTGGAAAGGTTGTGTTGCTCGACAAGAATCTCACCGACCCGTTTCTCGCGCAGCATTTTCTGCTCAGCAAGGGCGGCATTGATCGCCTCCGGCGCAACATCTCCATGTTGCTGCAATACCTCACCGATCGGGCGGGAATGGTGACGCTGGCGCAGGGCACTGTTGGTAAAAAAAATCGCCTTAAAGTCATTGTCTGGATCAATCGGGTCGGCGTAGAAACCGTGGGCAAAGTCCTGATCTAGTCTCACGCGTAAGCGGAAGCGCTCACCGTTAGCGGCTGTCACCTCCTCGAAGGTCTCGTCCTCACCATCGAAGCTTGTCGGGTCTGGCTTGCCGGTAAACTTGATGAAAGCGATATCGTCAAAGTGGAAGATTTCTGCAAGACTCTCTTTGTTCCGGCACAGCTCGACATGGTCACTTTCGGCATGAATCGCCCGGGCTAGTGTGCCAGATTTTTCTGTTCCATTCAGAAATTTGACGACAACACTGGAGTGCATAAATCCTCCCATCAGGCTGTTTTTGCCTCTCAACTTGTGCTACGAGGCTCATGATAATGAGTTGGTGAGATTTTCCAAGGGAAAAGACAGCGGTAGTTTTGGCGAAGAACGATTTTGCTCCCTATTCAAAACATGGCCACAAACTTTCGACCATTCGTCGCACTGAACATGTAGGTTGCCAGTTATCTTCTGAGGCATTTTTCATATCTCCTGATTGCTGAGACTTAAGGCGAGGCTCAGCATGAACCAAGCGGCAAATACGGCGGGTCAACTTCCATTTTCTTGATCACAATGGTTGCCTCAGCAGAATTCAATGGCCTTTTGGTATAAGATTTTTTCACTGACTCGCTTTGTGGGATAGTAGTCGATGATCTTGTCGAGATGGATGAAGGGGCCTCCCTAGCGGGGCGTGAAATTACCATCCTTGATGGCAAGAAAGCGTTCACCTAAGGTTTTAGCGGCTCGCGACCAGTTGCCGAATTTCCGGGAGTGCCGCTCGTGCGGCCTCTTCCCCAGCGGCAATGACTTCCGATGCACGGTGGAACTCCAGCAGAGTAACTCCAGGACATTTTGGCCGGATGATCAAATCGTGATGATTGTCGGCCAACCGTAGAGAATTAATCTGGTTTTCCATGATGGCAACGCTCTGGGCACAGACCCGGAAAATTCCGGGAACCTTGCGGTCGCTCGACTCGGCAGCCATTTCCAGAGCAGAACTCGAGCCAAGTAGCCGTCGGAAAAGTTGCTCAATTCCGGTAGCCGTGAAAATGTCACGATGCCAACTCTGCTCGCCACTTGTTCCGCTGCTGGGCATGAATGCCTCGGGCGTTTGCTTGTCGACATCAGGAATCGTGCAGACACCGATGACCCGGTTAGCACCAAGATGTCGTACAACGTCGGCCGGTACCGGGTTGCAAAGACCGCCATCGACAAGAAAACGGTTATCAAAGCGGACCGGCGGGAAAATCCCCGGGAAGGCCAATGCCGCCCGCAGTGCTTCGAGAAGATCGCCCTTGCGGATGATTAGCGCCTCGCCGGTTTCGATGTCGGTCGCGGTCACCGCCAAAGGCAATTGCAATCCTTCAAAGTTGTGCACCGGCAGGAGTTCAGCCATGAACTCCACCAGTTTGCGACCGTCGACCAACCCGGAAATTGGTACGGTTGGATTGAGCAAACGGGCCAGCTTGCGCCAATCAAGTTCGCAAGCCGCCGTTTCCATGCGCTGCACCGGGACACCGGCGGCATACAGTGCGCCGATGAAAGCCCCGATTGAAGTGCCGGCGATGCCGTGAACCGGCGTCTTCGCCTCTTCCAGAACCTTCAAAACGCCGATGTGTGCCAGGCCCCGAGCTGCGCCACTGCCAAGGGCCAGTCCCAGCCGTGGCTGCGTGTCTAAATCCCGAACCAAGGGGTTGCCAACTGCTGAGAGATCGATTCCGCTCAAGTTCAATCGCCTTCGTTGACGACCTTGATCACCATCAGGGTCATATCGTCCATCGGCTGTGCGCCAGACATGAAGTCGAACACTTTCGCCATAATGGTATCGTGAATCAGTCGAGCATTTTTCTGTGCCAGAGTGGCAACAAGCTGGCGAAGCCGATTGGTTTTAAACATTTCGCCAAGTGGATTGCGGGCCTCCCAGATACCGTCGGTACCGAGGAGGAGGATGTCTCCCGTTTCGAGATTGACCGGCTTTGCCAAAGCAAAGGTTTCTGATGCGACAACACTCAGTGGGGCTGCCGTAGGGAGAAGTTCGTGGATGATCCCTTGACAGCTTCTATACCAGAAAACGGGTCCGTGACCGGCCGAACTCCAGTGGAGGGTGCGCTTGCTTGGGTCATAAAGGCCAAAGAACAAGGTCATAAAAGAACTGTCCTCGGCCGTCTCTGTAAGGTGCTGATTCATTCCGACGAAGATTTTTTCCAAGTCCCTCCCGCAGCTTTCCACTTCACTGTGCAGCATGCCCTTCGCCATGGCCATCAACAGAGCAGAACCGATACCATGCCCAGAGACATCCCCCACGGCAAATCCAAGCCAAGGTTCGTGACCCCCTGGCACACTAAAGAAGTCGTAATAATCGCCGCCAATCTCTTCACAGCTGATGCTGCGAGCGTAGATATCGAGGCCAGGGAATACAGGTGCCTGCTGAGGGAGGAGATGCTGTTGGATTCCCTTTGCAATTGCCAGAGATTGCAGCAACTGCTGGCCACGAACCCGCTCGGTAACGTCACGAACGATGCCGACCAATACTGAATGGTGCTGCGAAACGAAATGGCTTGTCGACATTTCAGCAGTAAATGTGCTGCCATCTCTGCGCCGGTGCAGTTCAGTCGAGGTACTATTCACTGGTTCATGCAGGCTTTGACCTCTCATCGCTTCCGCATTTTTTAGCCCGGGGCAGATATCTTTCAGGCTGAGGAGCAGGAACGCATCGCGTTCATAGCCATAAAGTTTTAGAGCGGCATCGTTAAAATCAAGCAGACGGCCGCTAGTCGCATCAAAAAGCAATATTGCGTCGGTTTCGGACGTAAAGATTGAGCGATATTTCACTTCAGTTTCGCGTAAAGACTCCTCTATTTGGCGCCGTTCGGTAATATCACGGGAAATCAGCGAGGATCCGATTAGGCGCCCGGCATTATCGATGACCGGTGAAACGCTAAGAGAGATGATTAGAGTCCGACCGCTTTTGGTGAGATGTAAGGTCTGGAAGTGATTGATGCGTTCACCATGACGCAACCTCATCTGTAGCGAATTAATTTCGTCTTGTCGTTCCGGAAGGGCCAGGATGGCGACAGGACGACCTAAGATCTCAGCCGCATTATAGCCATAAATATTTTTAGCGCCGTTGTTCCAACTGGCGATACGGCCGTCAGGGGTGATGCCAATAATGGCATCATCCGAGGATTCTACAATGGCGGCCAGATAAGCGAGTTCGGCACCCATATTGAGACCAGGCTCCACTGAAACGAAAAAAACAGCAAATCCTTCGATTTCACCATGACAATGTATCGCAAATTAGGGCATGGCCCAGTTGAACTCATTGCTCCGATGTGCCTATTTTTCTTCTCTGCAGTCCTCCGCAGCAAAGTTAGGCAAGGAAGCATATCTCAGCGGCTATCCCACCCCTTGAAAATGTTGGTGAGCCGACTATCTTTTACGCATCGACAGGAGCACCCAATGCTACAGAATTGTTCGAAAGACCCGTTTCTGCGCCGAGCTCACTGGTTGACCGTGGCTATCATTGCCGTTCTCGTTGCCTGGCATGCTCTGGGGTGGATGGAACTCGCTTTCACCAAAGAGTCGGCTGTGCCACGTCCGGTCACTCCTCGAGGAGACCTGGCCGCCGATGAAAAATCGACCATTGAACTTTTTGAACGGTCCAAGGATGCCGTTGTCTATATATCCACCAGTGAGCGAGTAATGGATTTTTGGAGCCGCAACATCTTTACCATCCCGCGCGGCACCGGGTCAGGATTTGTTTGGGACGATAGAGGCCATATCGTAACCAATTATCATGTCATCGAAGGCGCTGCGGGGGCTCAGATAAGACTCTCCGATGGCAAAGAATACAGTGCCGGCCTGGTCGGCACAAGCCCGATGCACGACCTTGCGGTGCTGAAGATCGGCAGTGGTTTCAAGCGGTCGCCGCTGCCACTCGGCACCTCGGAAAATCTCAAAGTCGGCCAGAAAGTCTATGCCATCGGCAATCCGTTCGGCCTGGATTGGACCCTGACTACCGGGATCGTCTCGGCTCTGGATCGGTCCCTCAAGGGAGAGAGGGGGGTCATCGAACATCTGATTCAGACTGACGCTGCCATCAATCCAGGTAACTCTGGTGGCCCCCTCCTTGATTCCGCCGGGCGCCTCATCGGCGTGAATACCGCCATCTACAGCCCTTCGGGAGCCTCCGCCGGAGTTGGCTTTGCCGTGCCCGTGGATACGGTCAATCGCGTCGTGCCGCAACTCATTAGTCGCGGCAAGTACACACGCCCATCCTTGGGTATCGAGATCGATCAGGACCTGAACGCCATCATCACTTCCCGACTTGAGGTCAAGGGGGTGGCGGTGCTGAGAGTCCTCCCCGGCTCGGCGGCGGCGAGAGCGGGCATGAAGGGACTTAGGGTCAACGCGAACCGAACCTACTTCGCTGGAGATGTCATTACTGCGGTCGAAGGCAAATCAGTCGACGACATCCCCGAACTCCTTGCCCGGTTGGATGATTTCAAGGTCGGGCAGATCGTGAACCTGTCCATTCTTCGCGACGGCCAGACGATACGGCTTAGCGTCGAGTTGCAGGCCGAGTGACACCCAACCTTAAAGGAAGCTGTATGCAACAAAAAGCCGGGAACTAACACATTCTTTGGACCAAAAAGCGGGATAAGGTCAATTCAGTTGCATGTCCATGAGCATGAAGGGCTTGGCCGAAGTTGGCCAAGCCCTTTGGTGTTCTGGTGATCATAACTTCTGACCAACGAGACATGGCCACCCGGCAATCCAGTTTCAGCTCAAAAGTTCCAGTTCAAGCCGAGCACGAGGTTATGGATCGCCATGCTTTCGTATTCCCCGGCCACGCGCCCGGCCAGCGGTCCGCGCTCGACATCCATCGACAGATCTCCGAACCAACTCAGCTCGTAGGCACAGTTCACATTCAGCGCCTTGCTCCAGGCATACTGCCCACCGACACCGAAGCGCCACATCGCGCCGCTGGGCAGGTCCGGGGTCAGATCCTCTTCGTCGACCATCTCGCTGTCGTAAGCGATGCCGCCGCTCAGCAGCCAGGGTGTGGACAACTGGTATTGTGCGCCCAGGGCGGCATGCCAGGTGTCCTTGTATTGGCGATCGGCAGTGAGCGAAGTGGTATCTTCCGCCGCCACCGTGACATCGACCTTGCCGAATTCCGACCAATCCTGCCAACCAAGGTTG